>JAJYNB010000270.1 GCA_021786555.1 Bacillota bacterium
CTGACGAAAAAATTTTTCTAACCTGTGCATAGTTCCTGGTTTGGCGGGAGATAATCTTAATAGTCTCACGTTTTCCAATTTTATCCCCACTCCTCTCTTTTTACTTCTTGCGGCCCTCTGGTCGCAAGCCTTTTTTTGGCCAGTAAAGCAAAAATTTTAGTCCCCTTAGGGGGACTTTTTTAATTCAGCTTCTTAATCATCAGTTTGCGTTCCTCGTTGAAGCCCATTTTTTCATAAAGGGCAGCTGCCCGCTTGTTGGCGGTAGTCACCGCCAAGCCCAGATAAGTAATTCCGTTAGCGCGACAGTACTCTTCAGCCGTTTCCAGCAATTTGCGGCCTACTCCCCTGGACCAGTGCTCCTTTTTTACAGCAATATCCATTACCCAGGCCTGGGACAGCCCTGTCAATTCGTCCATGGCTCTGTCATTGAGAATAAGATAGCCCAGGCGCTCCTTGTCCTCGGCAATGAAGACTTTGCTCTGGCTGCGCTGCACCCAGGACCAGAAACCGGACATGGATTGACGCCGGTAATTTACCACATGCTCGTCGCTTATGCCCCGGAAAGGTGACGCACTGTATGTTATGGCTTCCAGGGCCAGTTGAGAGATAAAAGACCAGTCACGGACGGTTCCTGTCCGGATAATCACACCCGTTCAGCTCCTTGCGGTAATTTCCTGTCCTTCACAGTTTATGCTAAGACAGGTGGGATGTTAACCGCCAGGAGCTCTTCCCTCAGCGCACTTTAGCCTGCCTTATTCTACCACAAAACCGGACCCCGCAAAACATAAAAAAGCAGAGCATTTCGGCTCTGCTTAGCAATTATGTTACGGTTCGAGTGTGAATAGCCTTTTAGATCGTATCCAGTCGTTTGCCTTTGGTTTCAACACCCAGAATGGATACGGCAATCCCTGCTGCCACAAAAGCCATAGCTACAATCCCGAAGACTCCGGTGATACCCAGCGATGCGAGGCTATAACCGACAATCATGGGGGCCAGCATGGAACCGATTCTAGACGAGGCTGAAGCCGCTCCAATGCCCGTCGCCCTTACCTCGGTCGGGTAGGACTCGGTTGTATAAGTATAGTTGATTGCCCAGATGGCTGAGATGAAGAAGGATGCAAATACTCCCAAAGTGACTACAACCACAGTTGAAACCGAATGACCTAGGGCCCAACCGTAAGCCACTGTGGCCAAACCAGCTAGAAAGAGATTTGCTGTCAGCAGCCACTTTCTTCCCACCCGGTCCATCAGGTAAGCGCTTAAAATCTGATTGGGGACATAAGCCAACTGCATAATGAACACGTACAGGAACGAAGTCATCAAGGTATGACCGGCTTTGACAAACAGTGTTGGCAGCCATGAAAATAAGCCATAGTACCCGAACATAGCCAGGAACCAGAGCACCCAAAACATTACTGTCCGTCGCAAATATTGCGTGCTCAAAATAACACTTACCCCTGTCTTTATGCTGGCTGTCTCAGTTGGCACATCAGCTTCCGGCTCCGGTAAAGGTGTTTTCGATTCTTTACTGATTGTGGTTTCGATATCTTTTACAATCTCTTCCGCTTCGGCCGTTCTACCCTGTTTGATCAACCAGCGCGGCGATTCCGGTAAATTCCGCCGTACGACCCAAACGTAAAACGCTGGCAGAGCCCCTGCCACGAATGCCCACCGCCAACCTAAAACAGGAATGACAAAGAAGGAGATAACCGCAGCCGATAGCCACCCGAGGGCCCAAAAAGTGTTGAGCAGTCCTTGCACTTTTCCCCTGCTTCTGGCTGGAATAAACTCTCCCATTACGGAGTTGACCACCGGAGTTTCGCCGCCTAAACCCACTCCGACCAAGAAGCGAAAGATTAGCAGCGACACCCAGTTCCAGGAAAGAGCGCATAGAATGGAAGCCAGGGAAAAGATGAGCATAGTTATCTGGAAAACCTTTTTCCGTCCCAGGCGGTCGGCAATCCTCCCGGCCCCTACAGCTCCTAAAAACATTCCGGCTAACCCTATGCTCAAGATCAGCCCCACTTGCCCTGTGTTAAGTTTCCACTCCTTGGTTAGGGAGGCCACAACAAAGGTAATAAGTCCTGTATCAAAAGCGTCAAAAGCCCAAGCAAAGCCATTTATTCGCAACAGGCGGTAATGATAACCAGAAATGGGCAGTCTGTCTAATCGACTGCTTATAGTACTGTAACCCACAGACATTTCGTTCGCCCCCTTTGAAACTACGTGGGTTTGAGCTGGGGCCAAAGTTCAATCATTGCCGAAATATCCTCTCGACCTGCACCCAATTCCTGGGCCACTTCATAAATGTTAAGTACAAATGTGGTGAGGTCCATATTCAGTCCGTTACCGCGTCCAATCTGTAAAGCTATCTCCAAATCTTTATGTTGCAGGTCGATTGGCGACCCGGGTTCTGTTTTAGTCTTGCCAGAATGATGTTTCTGGATGGCCCGTGGAACTTTAGCCTTTAGGGCGTAACTCTCGCCAGAACTCATCTGGGCAATTTCAAACACAGCTTGCGGTTTCAGGCCCAGGCTTTTGGCAAGATGCAGCGCCTCAGCTACTCCCACCATGTTGATGCCAAGCATTAGATTATTAACAATTTTCATCGATGCGCCCGTGCCGGTTGCGCCAACGTGGTAAACCTTATCTCCCAAACTATGCAGCACCGGCAAACAGCGTTTGAAGATTTCCTCTTCCCCCCCGACCATAATAGTCAGGGTACCTTTCTCAGCCCGGGACGCGCCGCCGCTTACCGGGGCATCCAAGACCTCCATTCCGAAAACCGCACCTGATTTTGCAACCCGGCGCGGGATCTCGGGTGAGACAGTACTCATCTCAATGAGCACTGTCCCTGGCCTCACCCCGGAAATTATGCCGTTCTGACCAAAGATAACCTCTTGTTCAGCGCCTGCATTGGGCAGCATGGTAATTATAACGTCGCTCACCTGGGCTAGTTGTTGCGGGGAATCTGAGATTTGTGCTCCAAACGGCAGCAGTCCCTGTATGGCTTCCTTGCTGCGGTCATAGCCACTTAAATGAAACCCGTTTTGCAATAGATTCTTGGCCATACCGTGGCCCATAACCCCTAAACCGATAAAACCAATCTTCATATATGCTGCCCCCCTAAACTACTGCCATTACTTCCACAACCTTTACCTAATTGTATTACTTAATTGCGGACACGGCCAGTGGGCTAATGCTAGGCAGCGTTCGGAAATCCGGGGCATGGGGCCGGCAAATGACTTATCTAGGCTTCACTGAGTTCGTCCAAGGTTTTACCTTTGGTTTCAATTCCTAACACCGCAACAGCTACCGCCACTACGGCAAAGACCACGGTTAACATGCCGAAAACGTAGGAATAGCCGGTTTCCTTACCGTAGGTTTGATAAATCATCCCCACAACATATGGTGCCAGGATGGTTCCCACACGTCCCACAGCAGCTGCCCAGCCGGCGCCGCTGCCTCTGGCCCTGGTTGGATACATTTCCGGTGTGTAAGCGTACACTGCTCCCCAGGCACCCAAGCTGAAGAAGTACATCAGACTGCCAAATATGAGAATGTGGGTGGGAGATGAGCTTTGCCCGAATAGGTATGCGGCCACAGCAGTACCGGCCAAATAGATCACCAGAACAGCTTTCCGGCCGATTTTTTCAATCAGGTACGCTGCACTGTAGTACCCTGGCAATTGAGCCAAACTCATAATCAAAGTGAATTCCAGGCTCTTGATTAAGACAAAGCCTTTACCGATCATCAAGGTGGGGATCCAGAGAACAAAGCCATAGTAGCCGAAGTTGATGCCCAGCCACAGAATCCAGAGCACCAGCGTACGGCGCCAAAAAGTCCGCGACCACAAATCCACCAAGCTGATCTTCGCGCCAGCCGTCTGAGGTTTGGTTTTTTGGGAATCTGTGAGCGGTTGAACTCCGGCCTCACGCTCCATTTTGCTGACAATTTCCTCTGCTTCCGCAATCTTGCCTGCCTGTTCCAAATAGCGCGGCGACTCGGGAATACCGCGCCGCAAGTAAGCCGCATATAGGGCAGGTATAGCTCCAAGGAAAAAGGCTATGCGCCAGCCGTACACCGGGATGAGCAGGAAAGCGATCAGAGCCGCCAAAATCCAGCCCCAGGCCCAGAAGCTTTCCAGCAAGACAACCATGCGTCCTCTGGACTTTGCAGGAGAGAATTCACTCACCAGGGTGGATGCTGCCGGCAACTCGCCGCCTAAGCCCAGTCCGGTAAAGAAACGGAAGACGAGCAGCATGCCAAAGCTCATGGCAACACCCGACAAACCGCTGGCGATACCGTACAGGACAAGAGTAAACATGATGACTGCCCGCCGGCCCCACCTGTCCGCTGACATGCCGGCTACCGCTGCTCCGATGGCCAAGCCTATAGCCCCTACACTGCCTATCAGCCCTAATTGGGACGGAACCAGGTGCCAGTCTTTGCCGATAGCTGCCATAACTCCGGCTACCATGCCCTGATCCATGGCGTCAAAAAGCCAGCCTAATCCGGTTAATAATAAGACCTTCCAAAGGGTGAGATCG
>JAJYNB010000196.1 GCA_021786555.1 Bacillota bacterium
TTCCGATCTCGGTTTGTACATCCGCTCAATGTATGCAGCAAGTTCGGGCCGGGTTGACATCTGGTACCCACCCGCCAGTTCAACCACTTGGATACCCCGGTGCTGTGCCTGGTACTGGGTGGTGAGAATTTCGACCAATTCCAGGGCATCTTCCCGGTTAACCTCCAGGATTTGTGCAATCCGCTCCAGGCTCAAAGGCTCACTGGCGGCAAACAAAATTCCCTCCACTGCTGCCAGTAATTCATCATGAAACAGCAAAGCCATCCGTCACCTCAGTCTCGTAAACTTCAGCAGCCTGGAACCTGCAAATAAGGATATCCGCAAAATTCTCAGTCTGGCGTACCATTACCTTGCCCAGGCGGATCAGTTCCAACAAGGCTAAAAAAGTAGTTACAATTGCTGTTCTGGTGCTTGGGTCCCGGAACAGTTCCCGGAAATAAATTCCCCCCGGAGCCAGAATGATTCTGCGTACAATCTCCCGCATCTTATCGCGCACAGTAACTTCCTCGCGGGAAATTTCCTCCACCCGGTCTTCTGCTTCAGCCCGCAGCAGCACTTCCTGCAAGGCATCCAGCAAGTCAGGCAGGGTCATACCCCGCAAAGGATTTTTCTCCGCAAACTCATTGATAAATTCATCGACGTTTACCGGGTGCATAAAGACCAAACCCTGACTCTGCTCCCGCTCCCCCAACAAAGCGGCAACAGCCTTAAACCTTTTGTACTCCAGGAGGCGGATTACCAATTCATCCCGCGGGTCGGGCTCAGGTCCACCCACCTCGGGCCGGGGAGGCTTAGGCAAAAGCATGCGCGACTTGATTTGGACCAGGGTCGCTGCCATCACCAGAAATTCGCTGGCCACCTCCAGGTCCAGGGAGCGCAGGGTGGCGATGTACGCGACATACTGGTCGGTGATTCTGGCGATGGGAATATCATAGATGTCCACTTCTTCTTTTTCGATTAGATGGAACAACAGATCAAAGGGACCCTCGAACACTTCCAGTTTTATTTGATAGTCCATTAACTCACTCCGAATAGCCCAAGTAATCCGTTGGTAATAAGATTAAAAAAAGTGTAGATAACGCCGAAAACAGGACCGAGAATATAACCGGCTACCGGTGTGACAATTATCAGCAGCAAAAGCAGCGTGCCATACCGTTCGAAACGGTACAAGTTAGCCGCCAGTTCCTCCGGCAAAATATCCGCTAAAACATGAAATCCGTCCAAAGGCGGTATGGGGAAGAGATTGAATATCCCCAAAATAATGTTCAACACCACAATTTCATCCAGGACATCCAGGAGTTGTCTCGCATAGCCATCCCCTCCGCTAAAATAAAGCACCAGCTTATAGATTATCAGCACTACAAAAGCTATCAAAAGGTTCATTGCAACCCCGGCCACTGACACCAGCAAATCCGCCCGCCGCTTGTTGCCCCGGTAATAGGCCGGATTGGTTTGTACCGGTTTGGCCCAACCAAAATTTGCCATTAAAACCATCAAGGTACCGATAATATCCAGGTGGACAAGGGGATTAAGGCTTAACCTGCCCTGGCTCCTGGGGGTAGGATCACCGAAATAATCTGCCATCTTGGCATGGGCCCACTCATGGAAGGCAAAGGCAATCAGCAGGGCTGGAACGCGGACGATAATGTCTGACAGGTTAGTGTTGAACATCAGTTTCCTCCTTGATCAGTGTTTTGATTAACCCGATTTCCTCAGCCTCATTGTTGACCTTACCCTCCAGCCTGGCATCCCATAAGGACGCCAGTAATTTGGCATATAAGGGTCCGGGTGGGATGTTCATTTGCTTCAGGTCCTTGCCGGTAACCAATATCCTGACCTTGGTCCACGCCGTCAGATATTCCTGTACCCAGGGCTTTAACTCAGGCACCGTCAGGACAGCAGCCAAGACTTCCCTGGGCAGCCTGCCCAACACCCTGTGGACTGTGCCTTTTTTCAATTCGCCTTCCCAGGACAAAAATCCTTTCAGAGCGTTTTCTGCCTGCAAAAACTCCCGGGCCAGTACCATTAAGCGCCGTTCAAAGTGCAGTTTTTGCAATGCCTCCTCCGCCTCTTCAGCTTCCATACCCTGCAGCAAAGCCAGCAGCCTTACCTGCCACAAATCCCCGCTGGGCCAAAGGCCGATATCAGCCATAAAGGCGCAGGCGCTGTCAGCCTGCCGAACTCTATTCTCCAAGTCCTGTGCAGGTACCCCAGGCAAAATCTGGTCCCAGGCCTTGAGGCCGGACAGCCGCGCCAAGATCTTGCCTGCGGACGCTTCCTGCAGGACCAGGATGAATTCATTTCTCAGGCGGTCGCGGCTGAGGCGGTGGAGCACCATGTCCCCTATAGCGTTTTGCAGCAGCTGCTGGGTTTGGGCTTCCAGGTGAAAACCACAGCGCTGTTCAAACCGCAGTGCCCGCAATAGCCTGGTGGGGTCATCAACGAAACTTAGGTTGTGCAGGGTACGGATTTCACTCTGCTGCAAATCCCGGTACCCGCCGTAATAATCAATCAGATTGCCGAATTCCGCCCCGTCCAGTTCGATGGCCATGGCGTTAATGGTAAAGTCCCGCCGGTACAGGTCTTGTTTTAAAGAGGAGCCTTCCACCGTTGGCAGCGAGGCCGGGGAAGGGTAATACTCGCTCCTGGCTGTAACCACATCCAGATTGAGCCCGTCTATGCTCATGGAGGCAGTGCCAAACTTGGGGTGGAAAGAAACCCTGGTGCCCAAAGCCCCGCCTAGAACCTCGGCGAAGCCGGGTCCATCCCCTTCCACCACCAGGTCAACATCCAGGCTCGGCACCCCCGACAGTAAGTCCCGTACAAACCCTCCCACCACATAAACCTTAAGACCTTGTTCCCTGCTCAATACCTGGATCAGGCGGAACAAGTCCCTTACCTCAAGCGGAAGGCCTTCCATCAGCCGCAGGACCTCCCGGCCCTGAACCCTGCTCCTCTGGCGTAAAATCTGGTGGTTCACAGGTACAGCCTGGCCGTGCAGGGTACGCAGGACATCGGAACGGGAGATGATTCCTGCCAACCTTCCCTGGTCAAGTACCGGCAGCCGGCCGATATCATGCGAAATCATTAACTCCTGGATTTCACTTAATGGGGTATCGGGCTCAATGCTTACCACCTGGCGGGACATATACCCCTTAACAGGGGCGTGGCCGAGGAGGTGCTGCATGGCCTTGTCCACATCCCGGCGTGAAATTATTCCTGCCAGCAGGTCGCCGTCAACCACAGGCAGCCCGGTGTGGCCGTAGCGCAAGAGCATATCCCGGGCCTCTGATATGCTGCTGTTGGCCGGCAAGCTTCTGACGGCTGTTGACATGATCTCCCTGGCCCTGACCTCCGGCACTATCCTTTCATCCAGCAGGATGAGAATCTGCTGGATGATCAATACCGGATCCCCGTTTTTTACAGTGGCGGAGCCGGCTTTCGCATGACCCGCCCCGCCAAATTCCACTAAAACTTCATTGACCGCAAGGTTTGTGCCCTTGCCCCTGGCCACAATATGAACCCGGTCATCCATTTTTACCACGGCAAAAATCAAATCCAGGTTTTCAATTTCGCTAATCTTATGAACCAGCACGGCCAGACCACCAATATAGTCGCTGACGGAAGCAGTGGTAATCAATAGCCTGGTTCCTTTAATCAGGTAATGCTGCGCTGCTGTAAGTAAGGTATTGAGCAGGGACTTCTGCTGCCTGGACATGGGACGCTCGATGAATTCTCCCACAACCTTCAAGTTAGCTCCAGCTGCGAGCAGAAAGCTCAAAGCTGAGGCGTCCCTGGCCGTGGTGCTCTCAAACAGGAGATTTCCGGTATCTTCATAAATCCCCAGGGCGAGTAAGGTTGCTTCAAAAGGGGAGATATCCAACTTATGGTTTTGCAGCAGTTCCACCATAAGAGTAGTATTGGCGCCTACCGCCTCCACTAATTCCCCCTCACCTTTAACGTCTTCCGGGGTTGAGGGGTGGTGGTCATAAACATCAATCACCAGTTGGTGCGCTGACAGCAGTTTGGCCGGGGTCCCGGCCCTGGACAAAGAGTGGGTGTCGACAAGTATGACCTTGGTCACTTCAGACAAATCGACACTTTTTAGTTCCAGAAGGGGCAAGGCATCTTTGTGCAGGGCCAGGAATTCCCGTACCTGCGCGGCAGGCTTGCCTGTAACGGCCATTACGGCGCCAGGATGGAGCCTGCTGGCCGCCACCATGGAGGCCAGGCCGTCAAAGTCTAAATTGTTATGCGACAGGATTAATTCCAAACATGACACCCCGCCTTACCAATAGCCGGACGAAATTCACCGGCTTCCTAGTATTATAACATTTACCGGCAACAAGTTGAAAGCCGGGAAGAACAGTGTCAAGGGGACGGGTACATTGACACTAGCAATAGGAATCAGGTAGGAGGGATCTAGTGTCAAGGGGACTGTCCCCTTGACACTCCAGACAAGGTAATTTTCTTGGAAGAAAGGGCGTGAAAGTGAGTCAGCGGAGAACCGTCCCCAACTGACTCACTATTTAGAACAGTCACCAAG
>JAJYNB010000430.1 GCA_021786555.1 Bacillota bacterium
AGCACACTGAAAAAGTTAAATTAGTTTGCCAGGAAATATTTTCCCTTTCCAGTGAACACTAGTGAAGGCAGCCGCTCTGGAGCGGCTGCCTTATTATTTGCAGGCAAGTTTTCTCCACCTGCCGCATAACTATAAACGAATCCTTGTCACAGGCGGAGGTGATCCTTTGGGATGCCCCCAGGTTCCCAGGGAAGTGCTCTACGTGCAAAAACTCCATTATCTGACCTTCCTCTGCACTGCTGCAATCCCCATAGCTGTTGCAGCAGCTGTGATTTACGGCTCCAGGGCAGGTCTCATCACTGCTTCGGCAGGACTGTCCCTCGCCTACCTTGCTACCGTGAAAAAGAGCAGGTTCGTTGCCCCCAACACCGAGGCAGTTATCCGCCGCATTTCCAGGAGTTTTTCCACCCGCAATCTTCCTTCCCGAACTGTGGCCATTGCGGCCACTCAGCTCTACTATCTGCTGGGCGATCACCTGCGTGCTGAATCTCTGTTGAAGTCTTACCTCGCCGCTGAAGAACCCCTGCTTTACACAACCCTGGCAGATATTTACCTGCATCAGGGACGTGTAAGGGATGCTCTGGCTTGCCTCGAGCCGGTGCGAAAAATGGAACACCCTCTGGTCCACTGGACTTACGGCAGAGTCCTGCTGCGCCAGAAGGACTACCAGACAGCTCTCAAGCACCTGGAAAATGCAAAAAAATACGCCGGAACCGCTGGTTTACCGCGGGCCGGCACAGGCCTCCTGAACAATATTTTCATGAAGTGGAGCGTGAAATCCTCCCTGCTTCACAGTATGGCCCTCTGTTACCACAAGCTGGGCGAACACAGGCAGGCAAACAAATGCCTTCGCCTGGGCAACCTGTACTTAATTGACCTCAGCTTATGGCGGGTTAGACTGGCTGAAGATCCCGGTTTCTCCCAACAGCAAAAATAGACAAAGATTCTACAAAAATTTTCCATTGAATTTACTAGATTGCAACATATTTTGCAACAAATTTCAATTAAAATATGATTGATAAGGACCAAATATTAGATTTTACGTTGGCAACTGGCATTTTCTCTTTGAGAAAGGAAGATTTCTTGTGACCAGTGCTAAACAGGAAGCCTTAGAATTCTTACGAGAATTTGAGAATTCCACACGCAGTTATTTTTTGCGCAAAGGCCTTGCAGACAGTGAAGTGCCGGCAGCTGTGCTGGAAGCCCAATGGCAGTTGCTGCGCAATATTTTGCAGTCCAAAACCCTACCCAGGCAAAAGAATTACCGTCGCCAACAGCGGAGTCTGGCAAAATAGCAACAAACTCCCGGATAAAGCGGGAGTTTGTTTGTGTTAATCCGTTTTTTCCACCGTCTGCCCGCTGACAGTCTGGCCTGTAGCTGTCTGGCCGGTTGTGGGCAGTTCTATCCGCTCTATCTTGTTTGGACCCACGTAGTACTGCCCATGGCACATGTTACAATAAATTGGGTTGCCTTTGGTTGGTTGCCCATTCTTGGGTGGATCCAAGTCGTGACAGACGATGCAATAAGGGACCTCCCCTTTCACCACGTGGGTCGAATGGTCATGAGCCCAGGTGTAAATGTGGTCGGGAGGTTTCGTTTTCAAATGGCAATTGTAACAAAAACTATTTGACCTGATATAATCAGCAACTTCTTGTTTATCAAAGCTGTCGCTCAATCCCTTTTCGTAGTGGCATTGGCTGCACAGGTTGACATCCTTCCATGCCGCCTGGCCGTGCATGGTCCGCCATGTGGCAGGTTGGTGGGACGGGGGCGTGGGCGTCTTTTTATGGCACTTTTCGCATTGAGTTGTAACTTTCCACTTGCGATGACACGTCAAACATTGCAGCATGCGAGGTTCGGTATTGTTGACTTCCATTTGAATCCTGCCGGTGGTCGGCGTCCAATCTTGCATCGGTACCTTGGTAATTTCATCCCGTTCCACTATCCGCGCATGTACTGCGCCGTTATGACAGTTTATGCACTGGACACCGGCCGCGTCGTGCGTAGTGTGGCTGATGATTAGATCGCCGGGAATGGTCGGTATGCGGTTTTGGCTGTGGCATTTCAGGCACACATCATTACCTATGGGCTGCTTGGTAGCTAACGGCAGTTGATAAGTGTTTGTGAAATGTGTCACAATCATTCTAAGGCCTTGAGTGTACCGGATAGCGCCCTGCCACGGGTCAACTGGCATGTGACAGTCCGTACACTTAATCTGGCTGTGGGACGAGGCGAGCCAGGTGTAGTATTC
Organism: Bacillota bacterium; assembly: GCA_021786555.1. Taxonomy (GTDB): domain Bacteria; phylum Bacillota; class Desulfitobacteriia; order Desulfitobacteriales; family JAJXUE01; genus JAJZPO01. The sequence goes on from JAJYNB010000430.1 coordinate 2,253, forward strand.
CGGACGCATTTCGTGACATTTTACACATAGGTCGGAATTGTTTACAACTTGGTCAATACCGTAAGCCCCTGCAGCCAGAAATGCCACAACCGGCAAAAATATCGCTAGAAACAGCCATATTCCTCGCAACCGTCCCCTTGATTTATCGGCGTCAACGGTTGCAGCTGCGCTCAAACTCTTATCAAGGCTCTGCTCGGGATTCAAAGGGGCACCCTCTTCCAAATACACCTATATATAAACTCAGTCAGTTATTTCTGTCAAGTTGCTACTTACTTTCGACACTGGTTGGTTAAGTTCCTGCCGTATCAGACCATTGGGCGCCCCGTGTCTGACCGCAAAATCTATAACTGAATCACCCCAGGGGAAAAGTCAAGCGATGGCCCGGATAGGAGACCAGCGCTTGATGGACTATGCGCCGATGTTCAAAATAACAGCACTTTCATCACAATTGGGGAACTTAGGGCAATTAATGCATTCCTTCCAAACTTTATGAGGGAGCAAATCCTTGGATACCGTAGTAAAGCCGCATTTTGTGAAAAATCCTGGTTGGTAGGTTAAGGCAAAAACCTCGTGGCAGCCCAATTCTTTTGCCTCCTGGACCAGTCTCTCAACTATGCCTCTTCCCAAGCCCTGTTTGAGGTACTCGTCCTTAACGGCTAAAGCCCTCACCTCCGCCAGATCCTCCCACAGGATGTGCAGTGCCCCTGCTGCAATCACTATGCCCGCTTCCTCCACTAAAATGAAATCCCTGATGCTTTCGTACAGCATGTTGCGCGACCTTGGCAGCATTAAGCCGTCTTCGGCGCACTTGTTGATAATTTGATGAATCTCTTCCACATCGGCGAGAACTGCCTTGCGGTACTTCATAATCTCCAGTCACCTTCTATAAATCATGATGCATAATTATACAACTACTGGAGCTTCAAGTCCACAGGTGAATGTTGGTGTGCCGTTAAAACTTACCTGGACCCATGGCTCACCTAATCCCGGGTCTTGCTTTCTACCCGGGCCAGGAATTTATCAGACTGGATAATGTAACGTTCATGGGTTCCCCTGCCTACCAGCTCTTTCTCATCTCTCGCCTCAACAGAAAATATAAGCTTTTTTCCTTCCACCTGCTGCAGTTCGGCTACCGCCTTGACTTTCATCCCCAGCGGCGTGGCTGCCAGGTGCTCTATATCCACTCTGGTGCCTACGCTGGAGTATCCCTCCGGCAGCTGCGACTGAACGGTCTCAAAAGCCGCGCCTTCCATCAGGGCAATCATGGCCGGAGTGGCCAGCACCTCCACCCCTCCGCTGCCATATTTGGCCGCTGTCACCTCAAAGGTTACCGTTATTTCCTTTTCTCCCCGCAACCCGGTCACCAGATTTGCCTTCATAGTCAACCCCCTAAAAAAATCTTTTTCTACTTATTTGACTCACTCAGGCGAAAATCCTCCAAGCTGGTGTAGATTCGTCTGCCAGGGTAATATGGGGCTTTCTAATTTAACGGCACCTTCCTGCCCACCGACCTCACCAGCTTGCCGCTGCACAGCAGATCCCTAACAGTGATGATGTCAGGATACAAAATCCGGTCGTCTCCCAGCATAGGCACCTTTGATCTTACCAAGCGGTAAGCTTCTCTGCTTCCCTCTCCCAGGACAAGTTTTTCCTGCTCAGGCCTTAAATCCAGTGCCTGGCAGGCAGCCAGCAGTTCCATCGCAATCACCAGGGTTGAGTTCTCTACGATTTGTCTGGCTTTGCGGGCTGCGATCATACCCATACTGACATGGTCCTCCTGGTTTGCCGAAGACGGAATGGAATCAACACTGGCCGGATGGGCCAGTACCTTGTTTTCCGATACCAGGGAGGCCGCAGTGTACTGAACAATCATCATCCCGGAATTCAAACCCCCGTTGCGGGTTAGAAAAGCGGGCAGGCAGCTTAAGGCAGGATTGACCAGCCGCTCAAGCCGCCTTTCGGCGATGTTGGCCAGTTCCGCCGCCGCAATCCCCAAAAAATCCATAACCAAGGCCACCGGCTGGCCGTGGAAATTACCCCCGGAAATCACCTCGCCCTGAGCTGGAAAAATCAGCGGGTTATCTGTAGCCGCATTAAATTCCGTTTCTAAAACCTGCCGTGCGTAGGAGATGGCATCCCGTGAAGGACCATGCACTTGGGCGATACAGCGCAGGGTATAGGCATCCTGTACCCGCCCGCTCTCAGGACCGGCGGTACAGGTGCTGCCCTGGGTGAGCCGGCGTATGTTTTCCGCCACCTTGACTTGGCCCGGATGTTGTC
>JAJYNB010000194.1 GCA_021786555.1 Bacillota bacterium
CCGCTGGACAAAAACCCCTGGGATTCCAACCAGGCCAGGAGATCCTTCACCGTAGGCAGTGCAAAGCCTGGGTTCACCCCGGCCCGTTTTACCAGGACGATTTCCATGCCCAGGGATAGGGCTGCTGCAACTTTGGTGTCTGTACCCCCTGCAGCGCCGCTGTCCCGGGTCAGGAGCAGATTTGCCCCGTAAAACTTGAACAGGGAACGGTTGATGTCCTTGGAGAAGGTTCCCTGCATGGCAACTATATCCCTGGGTGAAAGGCCCAGGTCCTGGCACTTCTGCACCAGCCTGCCTTCGGGCAGCACCCTCACCACCAGCCGGGCCTTCTCCGCCAGGCGGGAAACCAGGCTTTCCAACTGGAAACTTCCGGTTGTCACAAAAACCGTAGGGCGCCGGCTGGACCCTTGCAGGGCTTCAACCCGCTCAGCCAGGCGGGACAAAGCTTCCTCCCAGCTATCGGCCTGATAGATCAGAGGGCTGGCTGGCAGCCTGGTGGCCGGCCTTTCCAGCCGCACATAGGGAATTCCTGCCTGTTCACACCCGGAACGCAATTGTGTCAGCCTTGCGCTTTCTCCCGGGTGGGTAGCGTCGATTACCAGGGAATTATCCTTTAAATTCAGCCCTTCGCTGTCCGCACCCTCCAGAGCAGTGTCCAGCGCCGCCGGCCGCAGGAATTCTATGCCCCGGGAAGTCAGTTGGGCGGCAATCTCGCGGGCCGCTGAGGTTTCACCCAATAAAAAAATCATTTAATATTGCCTCCATACAAGTTGCGAAAAGGCTTCCCGCACTGTCAAGGGATTCTCCGGGGATGCAAGCCCTTCCCGGGCCCGCCACCATGGACAGGACCACAGTCCCCGAACAGCGTTCTCCTATCCCTCCAAGCCGCCTGCGCAGTGTTGGAAGAAAATCCCGCTGCAACAAGAAAATGTTTCCCTCAGGAAAATCTTTCGCAGGTTGAGAGACACAAACCCCTCTGCCAAGGCAGAGGGGTCTAAATCGCTCGGATTCGCGCCACCTCCCATCTACCGTGGGTAAAGCGTCAAAGCAAGTAGGTCTCCTGGCTCAGGTTCGCCGTCTTCTGCCCCTTCCCAAGTCACCTCAGTGGCTATGGCAGAACACTCCCCTTTACAGTGGCGGGACCGCGCCGGAATTACACCGGCTTCCCTGTGATTTCTTGCTGGCAAGAAATCCCTTGCTTTGGAATAAATTTTTACCTAATTTTAACACAAATCCAAAGTCGGGTCAATCACCTACTGTTGAGGAATTCAGAATTCAGGAGTCAGGAGTCAGAATGTTTCGAGTTAACCAGCACTCGGACTGCTAGACACCTGCCATTCCTAATCTCTATGACTCCACGGCCCATCCCCATTACTACTAGAACAGTTTCATGGAAACGTTTTTTTGTGCCTGGCTTTCTGCCGGTCTTTTTTTCTGCCCGTCCCTGCCGGAGTGCAGTTTGGCGCTGCTTGCTTGACAAACACCATTTATTTCTATAAACTTGCTACTGAAATATTGTTTCAATAAGGAGTGTTCCAATGCGTTACCACAAGCCCCTGCCGGCCTTCTTGCTCCTCTTCCTGCTCTTCTTCTTACTTTCGGGCTGCGCCCAAGACCCGGGCAAACCGGCTGTCCCGGCGCAAACCGGTTCCGGCCTGCAGGTGGTGACCAGCATTTCGCCCCTGGCTGATCTGATTAAGAATGTTGGCGGGGACAAGGTTCAGGTTATCGCCCTGGTAAAGCCAGGCAACGACCCCCATGATTACGAGCCAACACCGGAGGATGTAAGGCTCGTAGCCACAGCCAGAATTTTCTTTGCCAACGGGGCGGGTGAGGAACCATACCTGGAAAGGCTGGTAAAAAACGCCGCCTCGCCGGATTTGAAGCTTATCACACTTTCCGAAGGTCTGGAAATTTTAGATAAGGGGGGGAGCGGGGATTACGCTGACACGGGGAACCCGCACCTCTGGCTGGATGTCCACAACGCCGAGGCCTATGTGAGGAAAATCCGCGACAGCCTAAGCGAAGTTTCACCACAAAACAAAGATTATTTCGAGGAGAGGGCTGGTAAATACCTGGAGGAACTGGATCAGCTGGACAAATATATTACGACTGAAATATCCTCCATTCCCCAAAGCAACCGGCAGATGGTGGTGTTTCACGCTGCCTGGCCCTATTTCGCCAAGCGCTACAACCTCGAACTAAAGTCAGTGGTCAAGAATTCGGACAGCGAGCCGTCTGCCCGCGAGTATGCGGATTTGCTTACCTATATTACTTCCCACCATGTGAAAGCGGTGTTTGGAGAAGCGGGATTCAACCCCAAATTGGTACAGCAGCTGGCCAAGGACACCGGAGTAACCTTTGTTGGTAACCTCTACGATGACACCGTTTCGCCAGACAGTGAAGCCAACACTTATATCAAGATGATGACCCTTGATGCTCAAAACATAGTCAAGGCGCTTAAGTAGGTGGCAGGATTGGCAGTTCAACCGATTATCAAGCTGGAACATCTCAACGTCAGTCTGGAGGGCAACCTGGTACTTCGCAACCTGTCGCTGGAGATTCCAGATGGAGCTTGTGTAGGTATCATCGGGCCCAACGGGTCAGGCAAGACCAGTCTGCTGCGCTCCGTACTTGGTTTAATCAAGCCCAGCAGCGGCAGAATTGAAGTGATGGGGACCGTCCCCACACGACGCAGCAGGCGGGGCAGGCAGATTGGCTACGTACCGCAGGTGAGAAGCGTGGACCGTGAGTTTCCCGTCACTGTCTTCGATGTGGTCATGCAGGGCAGGATTGGCAAGCTAGGCTTGCTGCGCCGCCCAGGCCGGGCGGACCGGCAGGTGGTGGAATCCTGCCTGGCCAAGGTTGGCATTTCCAATCTGGCCGGCAAACAGATTGGCGCCCTGTCGGGCGGTCAGCAGCAGCGGGCCTTTATTGCCAGGGCCTTGGCCCAGGAATCTTCCCTGCTCCTCCTGGATGAACCGGCCACAGGCCTGGACATCCCCACCCAGCAGAGCATTTACGAATTGCTGGAAGAACTGCACCAGGAGGGGGTTACCACCCTGACTACAACCCATGACCTTCTGGCGCTGGATTTTCATCACTTCGGCTTTATCAGCTGCATCAATAAGGAACTGGTGGCTTTCGGCCCCCCGCAGGAGGTCCTTACCAATGAAATTTTGGCCAAGACCTTCTCCGGCTTTCCTATTCCCCTGGGGCGTGAGGCCGGCAAGACCAAGGGCAGCGGGAGGACTGGCTGATGCATTACCTGTTTGAACCTTTGCAGTACGCCTTTATGCAGCGGGCCATGGTGGGCACTGTGGCAGTTGGCGTGCTCTGCGCCGTTCTAGGCGCCTTCGTGGTTTTAAAAAAGATAGCTTTCATCGGTGAGGGCCTGGCCCACGGTTCCCTGGCCGGTCTGGCCCTTGGCTACCTCTTTCATGCGGACCTGTACCTGGCAGGTAACCTCTACACCGCGGCCCTGGCCCTGCTCATCGGCTTTCTGCACCAGAAGGTGCGGGTGAGTTTTGATGTGGCTATCGGCATCATCTTTTCCGCGTCCATGGCCCTGGGGGTTGCCCTGATCAGCAGCATGAAATTTTACACCACAGACTTGACCGGGTACTTGTTTGGCAGCGTCCTCTCCATTTCCAGCACCGATTTACGGATTATGCTGGTGGGGACCGGCGTGATTTTGCTGCTCACCTTTCTCTTTTATAAAGAACTGGTTTTTTGCGCCTTTGATGAGGAGATGGCTGAAGTCTCTGGAATACCACGCACTTTTCTTCATTACCTGCTCCTGGCCATGATTGCCACAGCGGTGGTGATTGCTTCCCAGACTGTGGGAATAATCCTTGTTACCGCCCTTCTGATCACCCCGGCGGCAGCGGCCTACCAGCTGACAGCGCGCCTGGAAAGGATGATTTCGATTGCTGTAGGCATCAGTCTCCTGTCTTCTTTGAGCGGCCTCTATGCCTCTTTTTACCTCAATATCGCCTCAGGAGCCAGCATTGCCCTCAGTGCCACCTTCCTCTTTGTCATCGCTTATATCTTTTCACCCAAACGCAAGCCCCTTGGCAAAAGTTTGGGCTTTAAGCAGAGGTGATGAGCCATGGATTATGACAAACTCACCAGCGAAATGCGCCGCAGGGGCTACCGCTTGACAGCGGCCCGGATCCAGGTCTGCAGGGTTCTTTGCGAATCGGCCGGCTATCTGGGAGCCTATGATATTTATAACACCTTAAAGGCCCGGGGAGTTAACGTGGGGGTTGCGTCGGTTTACCGGGTGCTGAGCCTCCTGTGCGAATTAAGCATGGTACAGCGGGAGGAATTCGGCGCCGGGGGCGAGAAATTCCGCCTCTCGCAGCATACCCACACCCATCAGCTGATCTGCTCTGGCTGCGGAGCCGCCACCGAGTTTGGCAACTGCAGCATACAGATTCTGGCCCGCAACCTGGAAAACTCCTCCGGTTTCAAGATTCACGACAACTGGCTGCGCTTTTTCGGCCTCTGTCCCAAC
>JAJYNB010000208.1 GCA_021786555.1 Bacillota bacterium
CCAGGAGTCAGAATGAGAGAGGGGCCTATCGCCCGGACCTATTCTGAATTCTGACTCCTGTATTCTGAATACCTGGACAAAGCAGAGCCTCGTACCACTTCGTTGAAGCGGTGCGAGGCTCTGCTTTTGTCCAGCGCGACTCGTATCGACAGTGGGTCGTAAATTGCGATGATTTGACGAGTAAATCTTGAGCTGCAGGGCAGGTAATCGGCTGATTACCAGAGAATGTAAAACCGGATATATTTTAGGAAACGGCATTGGGGGAGCGGAACATGCAAGGCCTGACTAAAGAGACCGGTTTGAAGCCGCGGTTACCAGCGGTAAAAGGGAGCAGTGAAGCAAAGAGAGCTCTTAAGACCCTGTGGTATCAGGTTGCACGCAGCTTTTTGGTTCTGTCCGGACGGTCTGACCGGGCCATCTCCCTGCTGATAAAGGCTGTGGAAAGGGATAAGGGCAACCTGAAGCTCAGACTCGGGCTGGCGCAGCTGCTGATTCGAGGTGGCAGGACTTCCGATGCCATCTATCAACTGCAGAAGACCGTCATGACCCTGGGGCCGAACCCAAACCTGCTGTACTGGCTCAGCGAGGCCTATTCCCTGGAGGGGAATCACAAAGCTACCCTGCAGGCCTTGGAACGGGCCGGGAGTATGGCTCCGGCCAATCCTGAGGTCTGGAAAGCCAAAGCCAGAGTCTTGCGGCAGCAGGGTGAGCCGGGCGAGGCCCTGGCATGTTTGGAGCGTGCTGCAGCTGCTGATCCCAGGGATTTTGGCGCCTTGAATGAGAAAGGGCTGGTCCTAATGGAACTGGGGCGGACGGAGGATGCGCTGATCTGTTTTGAAGGATGCCTCAGACTAAAGTCAAGGGATGCAGGGGCGCTGGCCAACAAAGGAATCTGCCTGGGTAAGCTTGGACGTTATTTCGAGGCCATGATCTCCTTGAAAAGCGCCTTGAAATTTGGCCCTCCCACTGGGATTTTGTACAATAATCTGGCCGTAGCCCTGAGTAACCTTTCCTGCTATCCGGAAGCGGTGGATGCCTACCGGAAGGCGCTGGAACTGGCTCCGGGGGACTGGGAAGTCATGTCAAATCTAGCCTCGGCCCTTGGCAAGTGCGGCAGGTTTCAGGAGGCGCTGGTTTATTTTGACCGTGTGCTGCAGGAAAACAGCAAGGACCCCTTGGTGCTGAACAATGTGGGGCAGTGTTTCGAAGAGCTCAACCGCAGTGACAGGGCCTTAATCTGTTACAGGCACGCCCTGAGTATCGAGCCCGGCAATAGAACGGTAATTTTCAACCTGGGGGCATGCCTTGTAGCAGTGGGAAAACTGGAGGAGTCCAGGGGACTGATAACCGCCCACCTGAACCTGGACAGCGAGCACCGCAAAGCGTGGGGCTTATTAGGAGAAATTTACGACAAACTTTGCCAGTATGAGTTGGCTGTGGACTGCTATAATAAGGCACTGGGCCTAGAATAACCCAGACTGTTGAAAAACTTCGCCTAGCTTTGTCGGCAGCCCTACCGCCGTCCTCGACGTACGTCTAGTACGCCTCCGGCGGCGGCAGCGCTGCCTTCGCGCTATGCTCGTTTTTGAACAGTCTGGCATTTGGGGTAGTTGAAAGACTTCGCCTAGCTTTGTCGCAAGCCCTGACGCCGTCCTCGACGTACGTCTGGTACGCCTTCGGCGGCGGCACGGCCTTTTTTTTGTCCTCAGCAGTCATCCATCATCATGCGGTACAGGCAGCGGGGACGGCAGGTTGTAGACTCTGAGTTGCACTCAAAGGCTATGACACAACCCTCACAATCCCCTTCCTGGCAGCGGGTTAACTTCACTTTGACCATTTTGGAGGCTGAACTGCATACTTCTTCCCTGGTTTCAACTGTCTGCTTCATTTGAATGCTCCGCTTAGGTTTTTTTATACAGTATATACCCATGTTCACAAAAACTAAATAATTTAATGTTTTGCGCTTATACACACTAAAAAAATTTCATGGAAATACGGATAGGCTCTAATTACTAGAAGGATTTCTTAAAATTTCGTCAAATATGTATTTCTGGTAAAGAACATTATCCATAAAAAAGGGAGGGGAATAACAAACATGTTCCTAAAAAGGAGCAAGGCCATGGCCGTTGTCAGTATCGTACTGGTTGCTTTATTTGTCTTAAGCGGATGCGGCGGCAGCACCAGTACCGGCACAAGTACTCAGACTGCTGACAACACCAAGAAAGGGCCAATCAAGATCGGGTTCCTGGGGGCCAAAACCGGTAACGTCGCCATTTACGGCCTTAACACCATCAAGGGTCTGGAAATGGCCAAGGATGAGCTGAACAAAAACGGCGGCATCCTGGGACAACAGGTAGAACTGGTTGAGGACGACGATGCCGGAGCCAAAGACCAGGCCATCAACATTACCAATAAGCAGATCACCCAGGATAAGGTGGTAGCCATCGTAGGCGACCCCACCACCGGCATTACCCGGGTAGCGGGGCAAATTGCCAACAGCAAGAACACGGTGATTATTTCCGCCGGTTCCACGGGTCCCAATGTGGTTGAGATTGGACCCTATGTCTTCCGCGACACGCTGCTGGACAGCGTAGCGGCTCCAGCCACCATGAAATATGTTATTCAGGAAAAAGGCTGGAAAAACGTCGCCTTGATCACTTCTAAAAACAATGACTACAGCGTGGGTCTTTCCAAAATCTTCACTGACGCCATCAAAGCAAACGGCGGCAGCATTGTAAAAGAAGAGTTCATTCAGGACGGAGATACCGACTTCAGCGGCCAGGTGACCCAAATCAAGGCCGCTAAGCCTGATGTAATCGTCTTCTCCGGTTACTATACCGAGGCTGCCCTGATTATGAAAAAAGTCCGCGAAGTTGGCATGAAGGATATCACCATGGTTGGCGGCGACGGCCTGCAAGGGGACGATCTGATGAAGATAGGCAAGGATTCGGTAGAAGGCGTAATCTCCTATGCCGGTTTCTCGCCGGAGCAGCCTACTCCCACCACCGCCAAATTCATCGATGCATATAAAGCCAAATACAACGGAGAACTTCCCGACCTGTTTTCGGCTCAGGGCTACGATGCTCTGATGCTTCTGGCTAACGCCATGAAGCAGGCCAACAGCACCGATCCCACCAAGTTTAAAGATACCCTGGCCCAAACCAAGAATTATGATGGCGTCTCCGGCACCATCACGTTCCAGGCTAACCATGAACCTCTCAAGAGTCCGGTGTACCTGCTCCAGGTTAACGGCGGGAAATTCACCCTGCTCAAGAAAGTGCCGGTACAGGCGCAGTAGCTGAAGCAGTCGGACCAAAAGTTTATAGCACCGTAGTACAGACCAATTGTAGAAGAGATAGCAGCGCGGGTCCCCGACCTGTGCTGCTATCTGATGTTAATACAGATGTTTCGGCGGGCGAAAAAAAAAGAACTGAATAGGGCCTTAGTGAGTTGTTTTGTTGTTTAGGAGGGGGCCAAGTTTGAACGATTTAATGCAACAGCTGGTTAATGGACTAGCGCTGGGCAGCATTTATGCCCTGATAGCCTTGGGCTATACAATGGTTTACGGCATCATCGCCCTGATTAACTTTGCCTATGGGGAAATTTACATGTTCGGCGCTTTCACCGGACTGGCCCTGGCAGTAAGTTATGGGGCCAACGTGTATATAGCGCTTTTGGGAGCTGTGTTGTTTACAGGCTTGCTGGGAGTGGTTATTGAACGCATAGCCTACAAGCCTTTGCGCCGCTCTTCGCGGCTTTCCGCCCTGATCAGCGCCATCGGGGTCTCGATTTTCCTGTCTACGTTGATGGTCCTGCTGAAAGGTCCTAATACCCAGGGGTTCCCGAAACTGTTTCAGGACCGGATTTACCACATTGGCAACTTTCAAATTACCATTTACCAGATCGTTATCATCGGGGTATCGGCCCTCTTAATGCTTGGTCTGCAGCTGTTTGTTACCTATACCAAAGTCGGCCGGGCGATGCGGGCCACGGCTCAGGACCAGGACGCAGCCAGTCTGATGGGGGTCAATATCGACCAGGTTGTGGCTATTACCTTTGCTGTCGGTTCGGGTCTGGCCGGAGCGGCAGGCGTTCTGGCGGGCATTTATTTTAATGCAGTGCAGCCTTACATGGGGTTGATGGCGGGCCTTAAGGCCTTTGCCGCGGCGGTACTGGGGGGGATTGGAAGTATCCCAGGGGCTATGCTCGGGGGGTTGGCTATCGGACTGACCGAGATCCTGGGAGTAACGGTCAACTTGTCCCAGTATAAAGACGCTTTTGCCTTTGCCATCCTCATCTTGGTCCTCTTAATCAGGCCCTCGGGCATCATGGGCCGCAAACTCAATAAGAAAGTGTAGTGGGGAGGATGGCTGTGAAAAAACTGAAGAACAACTGGTTCGCTCAACTGATATTATTTGCCTTGATCCTGGCGGTGACAGGCTTGGCAGGACAAGGCCTAAGCGTGGTTGTGCCTCCTTATTACCTGCAGATTGGATTGTTTATCGGCATCAATA
>JAJYNB010000405.1 GCA_021786555.1 Bacillota bacterium
AGTGAAACCCGCAAAAACCTGCTGCAAATAGGGCGTCAGGAACGAGGCTTGGGCAAGCTGGGCTAGAGTCTGCAGCAAGCCGGGGCCGTGGTTGAAGGAAAAAATCGGCGCCAGAAAACCAAACAGGACCGAAACAGAAAGCAGGGATGCAGCAACACCTGTTAAAAAACCGCCTAAGCTATTGATGCTTCCTGCCAGGCCTTTACCTATACCCCTGGTCAGGCCTTTGCCAAAGAACCGCAGCAGCCAATTGCAGACAAAAAAAATCAGGAAAAAGGTGATCATACTTACAACGACCAAGGTAAAATACCCGATCATTGCCTCCCCGATGGTCCGGATAGCGGTTCCGGCAGATGATTTCATCATTGCAGTAAACATTGTATTAAATTCGTTCTGCAGCGACTTTGGCAGCAAATTGGTTAAGCGAGCCAGCTGATCAAGACCATTGCCACTTATCGGCTGACCCTGGGCAGCAGGCAGGGACATGGCGCTCTTGACCGCTCCCTGGACGAGTCTCCCCAGGCCTAGATTCGCCACAACCGGTGTAAAGGTTTTATAGGTGGAAAAGGATACGACAAAAGATATGAAAGAAGCGCCTAACCCGACAGCTGAATTAATAAATCCCTTTCTGTACCCGGCCAGCCCCCCTAACAACAATAGGCCGACAATGACTAGATCTAAAAAATTCATTTCCTTACCCCCCGAACCTCACGTTCAGCCTATATTATTCTATTTTTCAACAAAATATCCTTCTATTCGATTTCAAGAGCACTTATCAATTAATTACCAAAACTTGTAGGTGGACGCAGTGAAAGCCTTCACTTATACTTGTGCTAAGTCGGACAAATAGTGGATTCCTCTGATTCCGCTCTTTTTTGGCTTTTTTTATTATTTTTGAGGGGAGATGGAACATGAAAAAGGCAATTAGCGTTCTTGCTGTATTCATGCTGGTGGTAATGATGGGCCTTACTGTGGCTCCTACCGCCAAGGCTGCCTTAGGGGACACCCTGCTTAAGGTGGGTTCTTATGGCCCGGACGTGTCGGACTTGCAAACCAAGCTCAACTATGTTGGTTACCCTGTGGGTAAAGTGGATGGAATCTTCGGCAATTTGACCCGGCACGGCGTCGTATCTTTCCAAGCTGCCAACAACCTGGCTGTGGACGGCATTGTGGGCCCGCTGACTGCAAATGCTTTAAACAATGCTTACGCTGCCAAACAGCGCCAGGACAAAGTCAACGCAATTCTGGCTACGGCCAAGCAGTATGTCGGGGTACGGTACCAGTGGGGCGGAAGCACTCCCCAAACAGGGTTTGACTGTTCAGGCTTTACATCTTATGTTTTTGCCCAGAATCACATCACCCTGCCCAGGATCTCCCGGGACCAATATACCGTAGGCAGTCCTGTAGCTTGGACCAACCTGCAGCCTGCTGACCTTGTCTTCTTCTCCCTGGCTAAAAATGGAATTGTTGACCATGTGGGAATATACCTGGGGAACGGCCAGTTCATCAACGCCTCCAGTTCAAAAGGTGTAACCATCTACAGCATGGGATCCTTCTGGCAGTCAGTCTTTATAGGCGGCCGGCGCGTGTTGTAAGCAACGAGGGTTCAATGATAAGACGTCAAAAAAGGATGCACAACAGCATCCTTTTTTCTTTCTGTGGCGGGGAAGTGTGGGAATCGAACCCACCTTGGACAGGACCACTGCCCAACACGTGGATTTGAAGTCCAGGCCAGCCACCAGGCCAGATCCATCCCCAAAAAAATTTGAAAATCGAGCAGCTCTATTTTTTTTATCTACAGCTAAGATTATAGCATCTAAAATTTGTTGAGGCAAACTAAACAAATTGGGAAATACAAAAACTGCAAGCCGGCATTATGTACGGCTTTTATTTCACAATGGAATTTTCCTTGTGCTTGCATTTCAAGCTTGCAAAGATTTAGAATTTTACGCGCTTATCATTTAGTCGCCTGGTTAATTTCTGACTGTCGAAATACTCCAGCAGGGGAATCAGGTACTTTCGGCTTGTGTTGAGCCGGTCTTTGGCCTCGGCAGCAGAAAACCCGCCCTGTGCGGCTAAGAGGCCCAATACTGTCTCACTGGCCTCTTTTACTGCATTAGCCTCGAAAAACAGATTGGGGGCAACCTTAATCAGGCTTCCCTGACGCAGCAAAAACTGCAACAGTTCTTCACCAGTGGCCGCATCAAGATGATTCACCTGCAGCACTGTACCCCATTCAGGTGGAGCCAGTCCTGCCTTGGCGTAATCCAGCAGCACTGCGTCAGTGATGTGCTGAAGCTGGCCGTGCGGTCCCGGCTGGTAACCCGGAAGGGAGACGAAGTTGCCGGATACAGTCAGGCTTTCCACCTTCTGCAGGTAATTGAGATAGGCAGAAAAATGCTTGGCACTCCAGCCAGGAAAAAATCTGGACTTGAATTCCTCCTTGGGAAAGCCCTGGCGCAATGGGTACTTGGCCTGAAAAGCAGCCAGGGTGTCCTTCACCCCTTTGGTCCAATTGTCTGCCCGGGCCAGGGAGAACCAATAATCCTGATCTTCCGTCCCGGTATGGTCTACCTTGTCCCCCAGAAGGGGAAGGCAGTCCTCCACGTCATCCTTAGTCAGGCCGGAGAGCCTGGCAATCTCAGGCACTTCCAGCGGCTGTGCGGCAGCTTGGAACACAGCATATACCAAGTCTTCCGCCGCACCCTTTTCCTTCACGGCCAACTGCCTGACTACCTCCGGGTCAAACCGTTTGTATTTTCTCTGGCCCGTATCCAGGACCGTCCCGCCGCCAATGGTCTGGGTAGGGGAATAGCGCCTGATTACGAACTTATCCCCCCGCACGGCAATAACCGGCTCCTCCAACAAAATTTGCATGAAGGCTGTATTGCCGGGTTCCAGCTCTTCCCTATCCAAAAGTTGCACCCTTCCTAGGACTTCCTTGGTGCCTATGTGAAACCTGACCCGCTGGCGCTGCTGCAGAGGGGCGGCGGCGCTGGGCAAATAGCGAAAAGACAAATCCAAAGTCTTAACAGGGGTCAGGTACCCCGGGCTAAGCACGGTCGCTCCCCGCGGGATGTCCGCAACCTCCAGGTCGGGAAGGTTTGCCGCTACCCGCATACCTGCGGATGCAGACTCCATTTTGGAGCCATGGACCTGGAGCGAGCGCACCCTTGATGCAAGGCCGCCGGGCTCAACCGCTACCGGTCCCCCCACCTTGATGCTGCCGTGATAGACGGTTCCGGTGACTATAGTACCAAAACCTGGCAGGGAAAAAACCCTGTCCACGGGCATACGGCAGGGACCGGTTGACTCCCTCGGGGTGAGCTGGGCCAGTTCCTGGTCAATTAATTCGACCAGCCTTGATACACCCTGGCCGGTCACGGCTGAAACCTCTACAATATCGGCCCCAGCCAGGACAGTATGCTGCAAGGTCTCTTCAATTTCGAGCTTGACCAGGTCACACCAGTCCTGCTCAACCAAATCAATCTTGCTTAGCACCACCAAACCCTTGCGTATTTGCAATAGATCAATAATTTCCAGGTGCTCCCTGGTCTGGGGCATAACCCCTTCGTCTGCCGCAATAACCAGCAGAACCAGATCAATCCCGCCAATACCGGCCAGCATCTGCCGGACGAATTTTTCATGACCCGGGACATCCACAACTCCTGCCGTGGCACCGCTGGGCAGAGTCAGAGCAGCGAAGCCCAGTTCGATAGAAATACCTCTTTCTTTTTCCTCTTTTAACCGGTCTGTGTCTTCTCCGGTTAGGGCTTTGATTAACTGAGTCTTGCCGTGATCAACATGTCCGGCAGTGCCAATTATGTAATAACTCATTATGGCCTCCAGGTCAAATTATGAAAGGCGCCGTAGAATAAATGGAGTTCACCCGTTTCTTCAGATTGCCGAGCAGCCAACCGCACCAGCGGTCAACCCCGTCGCCGGTGCGGCAGGAAACCCTAAAAATTTCCGCCTCCGGATTGATGCCCATGATGTCTCGTTCCAGGTTAGCCAGGTTAACATCGGTAAACCCGGCCAAATCCATTTTATTTAATACTACGGCCCTTGCATTTCTGAAAATCAGGGGGTATTTCGCCGGCTTATCGTCTCCTTCAGTGATACTTAGTACCACAACTTTAAGGTCTTCCCCCAGGTCAAAATCGGCAGGACAGACCAAATTGCCAACATTCTCAATCACCAGCATGTCGAGCTGGGGCAGGTCGAACCTGGGCAGGACACCGGCGACCATGGCTGCATCCAAATGACATCCTCCGCCTGTATTTATTTGCACCACCGGGACCCCGTAACGGGCAATCCTGTCAGCATCTTTAGTAGTATAGATATCGCCTTCGATTACTCCAACCTTTGTTGTGGCTGTCAGCTCTGCCAGGGTCCGTTCCAACAGAGTCGTCTTCCCGGCTCCGGGGGAGCCCAAAAGGTTGAAGACAAACACTTGCTCCAAGGCACGTCTATTTTCCATAGCCCGTATTTCG
>JAJYNB010000045.1 GCA_021786555.1 Bacillota bacterium
GGCTATCAGGAGGTCAAGCCTGCACACCCAAGCTTGGCAGCAGAGAAAGAAATTGTTATGAACGCCTTGGGCGAAATAGAGTTCGACTACCACATGAACAAACTCTCAGAGGAGGATTACCACCACCTCAAAAACACCTATGCTGGAGCGGCAGTGAATATTTTACGGGCTCAGGACCAGGTGGTGGACACTAAGTCGAAGGCCAAGGGCAGAACGGCAGGATTTAATACCGCGGATATCGAACAGGAAATCGAAGAAGAATTGGCCCGCTTGAGCACTTCAGGCAAAGATGCATTGGCTGACAAGTGCCACCGCTGCGGCGCTGTCCTGAAGGAAATCGGCCAGGAATACTGTCACGCTTGCGGTGAACGCCAGTTCTAGCTGTTCCTGTTTGAAAGGTGGAGATTTATGATCAAGCGTGTTTTGAGTGTGCTGCTTGCTGCCCTGATGCTGCTTTTACCGGCCACAGCTGTTGTGGCCGCCGGAAGCAGCGGGCTGCAAGTTGAGGAAGCTCATTTCATCATAAGCCCAGGCAATACAGGTCTTACCATAACCGAGTTCCTGGCCTTTAATAACGCGGATTCCAAACCTTTTGGTGGTGGGACTGTCACCGACCCAAGCGGCAAGAAACGGACCGCCTGGTCAATTCCCCTGCCCGGAGGTTACCAGAATCTGCAGATGAACGGCTTGGAGAATACTGATTACGCCGGAGCTGCTGACGGAATACAGGTATTTAAGGCCATCGCTCCCGGAAAAAGCACCTTTTCTTTGAGCTATACCTTGCCCGTATCCAGCCTCCCCGCTGCAATCAGCAAGAAGATTCCCTTTACCACCCAGCAGTTTTTTGTCATTGCACCCGTCAATGCTTTTTCAGTCAAAGCTGACGCTCTGAAGGATGAAGGGACAGTAAACTTTAATAACAACACGTATGAACAGCTTTGGGGCGGAAACCTGGCAGCCGGCACCGTAGTCAATATTACAGTGGATCAGGCGCAAGCCCAGGCAGCCCCCGCCAATGACCAACTTGCTAAAGGTTTTGATGTGAAGCTTCACCCGGCCGGGCACGTCAAGCTGTTTATGAGCGAACCCCTGGTATACACCAATCCGCATCTCTGGGCTGCCTATATATTTATCATGCTTGGTTTGGGGATAGCCGCCGCAATCTTGTGGTACAGAGGGCGTTTTGGGCATGAGGACGAAGAGCCGCAAACGGACTCCAACGCAGTGGATGAGCAGTTGTTCCTTAGGCTCAATGCCAAACACGACCTGCTGTTGCAGCACATCAAGTCTCTGGACGACCGGTTTGCGGCAGGGGCGATTAGTGACCAGGTATACAAGGAAAGCCGGGAAAAATACAAACAGTTGCTGGTTCAGGTCAAACTGCAGCTGAGAGAGCTCACCTAATCTGGGAGGTGGACGGTTTGATCGTGGCCAAAGGCCTGACCAAGCAAATCGGCAGTAAGCGAATACTAAAGGGGATAGATTTGGAAATTGAGGCAGGTGACTTTGTCACTTGCTTTGGACCAAACGGAGCGGGAAAGAGCACCACCCTGAAAATTCTTGCCTTGCTCAGCAAAGCATCCAGCGGCCAGCTGTTCATCGACGGCATGGACGTTTCGAAGCATGGCGATGAACTGCGCAAAAAGGTCGGGGTTATTTCCCACAACACCTTTCTTTATGACAATCTGACCGCACAGGAAAACCTGGTTTTTTACGGCAAGATGTATGAAGTGCCGCACTTGGAGAAGCGGGTGGAAGAGCTGTTGGAGGATGTGGGCCTCACTTACGCGGCCGCTGACACGGTTCGCACTTTTTCCCGCGGCATGCAGCAAAGGCTTGCCATTGCCCGCTCCCTGGTGCATGACCCCCCGATCTTGTTGATGGACGAACCTTACACCGGGTTGGACGAGATGGCCAAAGGGATTCTCAATTCTGTGCTAAAGCAGCTCTCCCTGAGCAAACACACCGTGTTTCTGATTACCCACGACTTTGACCAAGGCTTGGAACAGAGCGACCAGACAGTCATCCTGGTCGGGGGCAGGATTGTACACAGGTGTGACCCGAAAGGGATTGGACGGGAGGAATTCCGACAATTGTATTTGAAGTGTGTGGAGGGAGCCTGATGAACTTCGCCAGCAAAGTACAGGTCCTGCTCTGGAAAGAAGTGAAGAGCGAACTCCGGACGAAAGAAATGTTGAGCGCCATGCTGGTCTTCGCCCTCCTGGTTGCGGTATCCTTTGGTTTTGCCCTCGAAATAGCCCGGGATGAAGTCACCAAGATCCTGCCTGGTGTTATCTGGGTGACCCTTACCTTTGCCGGAATCCTGGGGCTGAACCGATCGTTTGTGGCCGAAAGGCAGAACGACTGTATCTATGGTCTGATGCTCTGTCCGGTGGACCGCAGTGCAATCTATGTGGCAAAAACCCTGATGAACCTTCTGCTCATGGCAATAGTTGAGCTAATTGCCATACCCATGTTTTTTATCATGTTTAATTACCCGCTGCCAGCCAGCCTGGGCATGTTGATTCTTGTACTATTTCTTGGCACCTATTCGTTTATGGTTATCGGCACTTTTCTCTCCGCCTTGGCTGCCAGCACCCGAATCAGCGAAATTCTTCTGCCAATATTGATGATTCCCATGATTGTACCGGTTCTGATTTGTGCCGTTCAGGTTACCGGAGGGATATTCTCCGGTGATTTGTCCGGAATCAGCCTATACCTAAAGCTGCTGATTACCTTTGGGGCAATTTATTCCGGTCTGCCCTTCATTCTATTTGATTACCTGTTGGAGGTGTAAAGAATGGCTAAAAACCGGGAAAACCCTGGTTTAGACCGCCTGCTGGCCTGGCTTACCTTCTTTTCGCTACTGGCGGCCTTGTACCTTGCATTGGTCTATGCCCCGACTGAGAAAACCATGGGCGATGTCCAGAGAATTTTCTATTTTCACGTCGCCTCGGCCTGGATCGGCATGTTTGCCTTCCTGGTGGTATTTGTTGCAAGCATCGCCTATCTTGCCAGCAAGGACACCAAGTGGGATATTTATGCCTACACATCGGCGGAGATCGGGGTAATTTTTACCACCGTTGTCTTGGTGACCGGACCCATTTGGGCTTACCCGATCTGGCACACCTGGTGGTCTTGGGATCCCCGCCTTACCACGACTCTGATTATGTGGTTTCTCTACCTGGCCTATGGTAAGATCCGCTCTTCCCTGGGTGAAGAGGAAAAGCGGGCCAGACTGGCGGCGGTTTTCGGCATTATCTCTTTCGTGGACGTGCCAATCGTGTTTATGTCCATCCGCTGGTGGAAAACCTTGCACCCGGCTCCGGTGGTGGGCGGTTCACAGGGACTGGCTCTGGCCGGAGGGATGATTCCTGCCTTTTTTGTCAGCCTGTTTGCCTTCACCCTGCTTTACCTTTTCTTCATGCGGCGAAGTGTAAGAATTGAAAGAATGCGCGCCGAAGTCAGAGCCATTAAGGAAAATTTGTAACCGTTAAGGGAGGCGAAACCCATGGAAAACAGCGATGCCATATTTTATCTGTTTATAGCTTACACTTTTATCTGGGCCTTAATTTTTTGGTATACCCTGCGGCTGGGCAAGCGGGAGACACGCTTGGCCGAAGAGCTGGATTTGCTTAAAAAGTCCTTGAAGGACAAAATCTAAGCAGGGGAGGACCAGATGGAAAGAAAATATCTCAGGGCTATAGGGATTATAGCTTTGGTGCTAACCCTGATAATGTTAGCCTATACTATGACGGCTGCTACCTTGGGCAGCCGCAACGGCAGCAGTTCGGTCCAACCGCCCGCCAGCCCTTCTCAGCCCCAGGCTCCGCAACTGGACGCGAAACTGTTTCCCCAGCAGTTGGCAGGCATGACCTTGGCTAACGCTATTACCGGTTCCCAGGCAGAGCAAGCCATAAGTCAGTTGCACGGCACGGACATTAAGATACAGAACCCTGTGGTGGCCATGTACCAGGGCAATGGCAATGACCAAATGGTCATCTATTATTCCGAGGCCCAAACTGAACAGGATGCAGCAAAACTGTTTAAAGCTATGGATGACAAGGTGCCAAGCAGCAAGGCTTTTCAGAATTACAAAAGTGTGAAGATTGACGGGCGGGAATACAAGAGTGTCACCAGTTCCGACGGAATGCAGCACTTCTATTGGGTGAGCAGCAAAAGAGTGATGTGGGTTGGTATCATCGCTGCCAATGCAGTCGATGTCCTGAAACAGGTAGCACCTCTTTATTAACAGGGTTTTGGATCCATCCGGTCGAAACAGTGTCAAGCAGATGTGGACACACGGCGCAGGGAAGGAGACTGGTTTTATGAGCGCTTTAGGACAAGGTGGGAGCAGGGTAATTATAACGGTGCTTGGGAAAGACAGGGTTGGGATTATTGCCTGGATATCGACCCTCCTGGCACGGCACAAAGCCAATATCCTGGACATCAGTCAGACGATTCTGCAGGAGTTCTTTACCATGATTATGGTG
>JAJYNB010000070.1 GCA_021786555.1 Bacillota bacterium
GGAGTTTTTCCCCGGGCTGGTAATCAGGCTGAAAGACGGCAATGTCAGGGAAGAAGACTGGGCTACAGCCTGGAAAACCTATTTCAAGCCCGTTAAAGTGGGGGACAGAATAGTTATCAAACCCACTTGGGAAGACTATGCCGGGGATGAGGCTGAGTTGATTATTCAACTTGATCCTGGCATGGCTTTTGGCACCGGTACCCACCCGACCACCTCCCTCTGCATCAGAGCACTGGAAAGGTCGGTCAGGCCGGGCCAGCTTGTCTACGACATTGGCACGGGTTCAGGCGTACTGGCAATCGCCGCCGCTCTCCTGGGGGCGAGGGTGAAAGCGGTGGATTTAGACCCGGTTGCGGTTAAAGCAGCCAAAGAGAACACTGCATTAAACGGGTTGAGCGACAAGATTGACGTGCAGCTGGGAGACCTGGCCCAAGTTCTGCCGGATCCAGCGGATCTAGTGGTAGCCAACATCATCGCCGATGTGATAATCATCCTGGCAGAAGATTTGGAACGGGTTCTGAAGCCGGGTGGAATCTGCCTGGCATCAGGCATCATTGCCGGTCGCAGCCAGGACGTTGAGCAGGCGCTTCAGGTTAAGGGCTTAAAGGTAGAACAGGTTGACGAACAAGACGGTTGGGTTTTGATCCAGGCCAGGAGGGAAGCCGATGTACCGCTTTCGGGTCAGGCTTGAAGATATTGCTGAGAACAGGTTGACGCTGCGAGGCCAGGAGGCCCGCCACCTGAGTAAGGTACTCCGCCTGGGCCCGGGTGAAGAGGTGCTGGCCTTTGACAATTCGGGGCTGGAGTACCGCGCCAGGGTGGAGCAGGTCAATCAGGACGAGGTTGTCTGCGTTATTCTGGCGCAATACGAAAGCGGCAGGGAGCCCGGGCTGGATGTACTTCTGCTCCAGGGACTGCCTAAGGTCGACAAGATGGAGCTAATCATCCAAAAGACCACTGAACTGGGCGTGCGGTCTATAATTCCGCTGCGTACCACTCGTGCGGTGGTGCAATTGGAAGGCAAGAAGGCCCAGGACCGGGTGGATCGCTGGCAGAAAATTGCCGCCGAAGCCGCCAAACAGTGCGGCAGGCCCAAAGTACCTGAAATTGGCCAGGTAGCTGACCTGGCAGTGGCTATAAGGGCCCTGCCGCCAGGCACCATGGTGTTGGCTGCTTACGAAGCTGAGGAAACCCAGGGGCTGGCTGAGGCCCTGAAGTCATGGCCTGGAGGCCCCATCGCCCTGGTAATCGGGCCTGAAGGCGGCTTCGACTCCCGGGAAGTTGCTTTCCTAACTGAGCAAGGTGCCCTGAGCGTCAGCCTTGGCCCCAGAATCCTCCGCACGGAAACCGCCGGCATGGCCGCTTTGACCATGGTACTTTACCACCTGGGCGACCTGGGGAAAGTAGGAGTCAGGAGTCAGTAGTCAGGAGTCAGGAGTCAGGAGTCAGGAGTCAGGAGTCAGGAGTCAGAAGTCAGGAGTCAGGAGTCAGAAGTCAGAAGTCAAAAGTTCGAGCCAGGCCTTACAGGAGGATAAGATGTAGTATCTTACGGGTCAGGGGGACCTTGGTAAAATCATGTGTCAGGGGGGACGGTTCCCTTGACACCGCTAGTGTCAGAGGGACAGGTACATTGACGGTACGTAAATTTTGGGAAGATTGTGGTGTCAATGTACCTGTCCCCGTGACACACACAGGACGTTGAGAACCGTCCCCGTTCCCTAGTCTTTGCTTGCACAATTCTGACTCCTGACTCCTGACTCCTGACTTCTGACCGTCAAGACTAACCAATAAGCGAAAGGTGGTCAGGGCTTGAAGGCAGCGTTTTATACCCTTGGCTGTAAAGTGAATCAGACAGAGAGCGAAGCCCTGGCGGGGATTTTCCGGGCGGGGGGGTATGAAATCGTTCCTTTCGAGGAGAGGGCTGACGTCTATGTGATTAATACCTGCACCGTGACCAACATGGGGGACCGCAAATCCCGTCAGGTCATCCGGCGGGCCGGTAAAGCCAACCCTGAGGGAACGGTGGTGGTTATGGGGTGCTACGCTCAGGTAGCGCCGGACGAGGTCAGCAGGATTCCCGGGGTGGACCTGGTAGTGGGCACCCGGGACAGGGGCAGGATCCTTGAGCTTGTGGACCGGGCCAGGGGCGGGGAGGAACCGGTAAATATGGTACGGGAGACCTGGCAGGGGGCGGTGTTCGAAGAACTTCCCCTTTTGGAAACGGAATCCCGGGTACGGGCAACCCTGAAGATCCAGGAGGGCTGCAACCAATTTTGTACTTACTGCATTATTCCCTATGCCCGGGGTCCGGTGCGCAGCCGGGACCCGGAGAAGGCGCTGCAAGAGGCGGAGAGGCTGGTCGGGGCAGGTTACAAGGAGCTTATACTAACCGGCATTCACACAGGTGCCTATGGGATTGATTTAGGGCTGGACCTGAATTATCTTGTTTCCCGGCTGGCCGAACTGCAGGGGTTGGAGCGCTTGCGTTTGAGTTCCGTCGAATCCACTGAATTCACGCCGGGACTGGTTAAAACCATAGCCGGAAACCCGGTAGTTTGCCCTCATCTTCACATCCCGCTGCAGAGCGGCAGCGACCGCACTCTGGCCCGGATGAACCGCCCGTACAGCAGGGGCGAGTTTGAGGGCATAGTTGAAACACTGCGGGGCAAGATACCGGATTTGGCTGTCACCACCGATGTTATTGTGGGTTTTCCTGGCGAGGATGAGACCGAGCACCGGGATTCCCTGGAGTTTGCCGCCAAAATGGAATTTGCCAACATCCATGTGTTTAAATACTCCCCCAGGACCGGGACTCCGGCATCGGGTTACCCGGGACAGGTGCCGCCGGCGGACAAGGAGGCGCGCAGCAGAGACTTCATTGACCTGGCACGGCATCTCTGGCAGGCTTACGCTTCCCGCTTCCTGGGCAGGAGTTTGGAGGTACTGGTAGAGCAGGAGGTGGGGGAAGACCAGTGGGAGGGGCATACAGCAACCTACCTGCGCGTCCGCTTCCCCGGCAGCGGGGACCAGCGCGGGAAGATGGCCAGGGTCAAGCTGGAGAGCCTGGCGGAAGGGTATCTGCGGGGAAAAACTGAATAAATTTATAATTTGAAGGGATAAACTTGTCCTGCGCAGAATAGAATAAATAGGATGGAGGTCTAACAGCGTGGAGGATTGTTTGTTTTGCAGCATCGCCGCCCGGCAAATTCCGGCCAACGTGGTCTACGAGGACGATGTGGTCATAGCGTTTCACGATATTAAACCTGCAGCTCCGGTACATGTTTTAATCATTCCCAAAGAACATATCAGCAGCTTGAATGAAGTGAAAGGGGATGATAAAGAGCTGCTAGGTCACATACTGTTGACGGCAAGCAAACTTGCCGTTGATTTGGGAATTGCCGGGGAGGGATACCGCCTGATCAGCAATACCGGACCAAATGGCGGACAGGTAATCTACCATCTGCACTTCCATCTGATAGGCGGAAAGCAGCTGGGCTCTAAAATTGTCTAAAGACTCCACAAAACAATTATGACCTTTTGAGGTGGACATTAGGGCATTGCCCTACAAAACCCTGGGGCTGAAGGCGAACTATGTTTTTGGCAGCAATTATTTTAGCTGAAATCCCTTTTGAAAGTTCTGTGTCTAACTTTGGTATTGATGCTGCGGTAATCCGGGCAGAAATTGCCTAAAGTTGACGTTAAAATTGGCTTATAGTATAATAAAATATGTGTATTATAGCCAATTGGCTTGACTACGCAGTTTTTGGTTTTACGTTAATGGTGGAGGGAGGGATATAGATGAGCGAGGTCCGTATTGGTAAAAATGAGTCCCTGGATAGCGCACTCCGCCGGTTTAAGCGTAATTGCCAGAAGTCTGGGGTGTTGTCTGAGCTCAGGAAGCGGGAACACTATGAAAAGCCCAGTGTGAAGAGGAAGAAAAAGTCAGAGGCTGCGAGGAAGCGTAAGTTTTCTTAAGGTTTTAAGGAGTGTTTTCCGGTGTCCCTGAAAGACAGACTGACTGAGGATATGAAAACCGCCATGAAGGCCAAGGATGAAGGCAAGTTGAGGCTTTCCGTCATCCGGATGGCCAAGGCTGCAATAAAGAATGCGGAAATTGACAAGAAAAAGGAATTTAGTGATGCTGAGGTAGTAGAAGTTTTGGCCCGCGAGGTCAAAATGCGCCGGGATGCCATACCTGAATTCGAAAAGGCGAACCGGCCCAACTCGGTAGAACAGTTGAATCAGGAGATTGCGATTCTACTGGCATATCTGCCGCAACAGCTCACCGCTGACGAGATCCGTACCTTGGCCCGGGAAGTCATGGTCGGGGTGGGAGCCCAGGGTCCAAAAGATTTGGGCAAAGTAATGGGAGCGCTCACCCCCAAGACCAAAGGCAGAGCCGATGAGATCG
>JAJYNB010000399.1 GCA_021786555.1 Bacillota bacterium
TCCACTTATTAGTCAAATGCGTTTGCTGATACATTCTCTGAAAAAGCGATTATTCCTTCAACCTTCTGATGTGGGACCGGCGCCGCGGAATTGAGTTGAAACATTTGTCCTCGTCTAAGACTCCCACTTCTATAAGTGGGAGTGGTTAAGCCGTATTCTGCTTCGGTGGGGGTAGATTCCCCCACCGAAGACCCGATGTTTAGCGGAGGCTAAACGAGTTCACTTTCCACAGCCTGAAAAGCGCTGTTCGCAAGCAAAATCCCGCAATTAGGCAAAAGACTCTGTCCTTGGCATAAAAAATTTGCTAAATTTGTACTGCTGCTTTGACTCTTTGGAGATCGCTCCCAAATAGCTGCTTTTTGGGGCACACACTCAGCCCATAGCCTGGATTGCTGCCTGCAGCAGCCGGCAGCTTGCCGGTCTCATAAGTAAGTAGTAAACTT
This sequence comes from Bacillota bacterium, assembly GCA_021786555.1. GTDB lineage: Bacteria > Bacillota > Desulfitobacteriia > Desulfitobacteriales > JAJXUE01 > JAJZPO01. The sequence goes on from JAJYNB010000399.1 coordinate 444, forward strand.
AACTAAATTTAGGATAAAAAGGTAAGCTTATGTGTCAGGAAGCCCTGGTAATTAACTTTCGCGGTGTGGTTCAAGGTGTTGGCTTTCGACCCTTTGTGTTTAGAATTGCCCGGGAGATGGGCGTCAAAGGATGGGTAAATAACACGCCGGAAGGGGTCAGTATCCATGCCGAAGGCAGCGGCCTGGAAGATTTCATACAAAGGCTGCTGCAAAACCTGCCCCCTTTGGCCAAAGTCACGGCCTGCACTTGGACTGCAGCCGAATTCCAGGGCTGCGCTGATTTTCGCATCGTACCAAGCTCCCCCTCGGCGCAAGCCGAAACGCTTATCTCACCGGACGTATCAACTTGCGCAGAGTGCCTGCGGGACATCCAGGAGCCTGCGAACAGAAGGCATAAATACCCTTTTGCCAACTGTACCAACTGCGGCCCCAGGTATACCATAATATTGGACCGGCCCTATGACCGCCAGAACACAACAATGGCTGAATTCACCCTCTGCCCGGAATGCGAGAGTGAATATCACAATCCCCTGGACCGCAGGTTTCATGCCCAACCCGTTGCCTGTGCCGCCTGCGGTCCAAAGGCGGTATTATGCGATGAAAATGGCAGGGAACTGCCGGGCTTGGGCCAGGCGGAGCTGCAGCAGGGCAGAATCATTGCCGTCAAAAGTTTGGGCGGGTTTCACCTGGCCTGCAGCGCCAGGGACGCCGCAGCCGTGGAGCGTCTGCGGCAGCGCAAACACAGGGAGTCCAAGCCTTTTGCTTTGATGGCCAGGAACATAGACATAGTTAAAGCATTCTGCTATCTAAACGAACTCGAAACAGACTTATTGCAAAGCCCAGCCGCTCCCATTGTAGTATTAAAGACCAGGGGCGCTCTGAACCGTTTGGGATTAGACCCGGCCCTGGCCCCAAACCTGGACACTTTAGGAGTAATGCTGCCATACACCCCTCTCCACCACCTGCTCCTAAGCGATAATCCAGACCTGCTGGTCATGACCAGCGCCAATCTGAGCGGTGAACCCCTGATCACCGGCAATGAAACAGCGCTGACCCGGCTGAAAGGGGTGGCTGATTACTGGCTCATGCACGACCGGGAAATTTACCACCCTTGTGATGACTCCGTACTCCGGGTTATTAACGGCAACCCTGTATTTTTCCGCAGGGCCAGGGGCTACGTCCCCCTGCCCCTGGATTTGGCCAGAACTGTTGAGCCGGTTTTGGGGGCCGGAGGTGACCTGAAAAATACCTTTTGTCTCCTGAAAGGAAATCAGGCCTTCATCAGCCAGCACGGCGGCGATTTAAGCAATTATGATAGTTTCCGTCAGTTCGGCCGCAGCGTGCCATCGTTCCAGCGGGTGGTCAACTGCGTCCCTTCTTTGGTGGCCTATGATCTGCATCCGGCATACCACTCCTCCCGCTTTGCCAGGGATTTGGACCTGCCAGGCCTGGCAGTTCAGCACCATCACGCCCATTTAGCCAGCTGTCTGGCGGAGAATTTCGTTGACGGCAAGGTTTTGGGCGTGATCTGTGACGGAACAGGTTACGGCACAGACGGCAGGATCTGGGGCTTTGAGTTCCTGTGGGGGGACAGCACCGGCTTTGAGCGGGCAGGCCATCTGGAATACCTGCCCCTGCCGGGTGGGGACGCCTCAACCAAATCACCGGCCAGAATTGCTTTTGCCTATCTCTGTGCCCTATTTGGCACTGACCTTATTCAATACCTTAAATATCTCCCGTCCCTGTCGCCCCAGGAAGCCGCTCTATTGGAGCAGCAGGTCAGACGCAGCTTTAACACCTTCGCCACCTCCAGCTGCGGCCGCCTGTTTGACGCCGTCTCAGCCCTGGCCGGCTGCTGCAGCTCTGTAAATTACGAGGGTCAGGCTGCAGTGGAACTGGAAGCCGCCATTGACCCTTGTGAAAAAGAGTCTTACCCCTTCGACCTGGAAACCTCGGAAGCCGGTCTAACGGTGAGGGTTAAGCCCATGTTTGCGGCCATGCTTGCCGACCTGGCCACCGGCGCAGCCAAGGGCAAAATTGCCGCGAAATTCCACCACACTGTGGTTCAGATCATCCTTGGTGCTCTGCAGCCTCTGAGCCTAAAGTATCACACGCGGCAGATTGCCCTTTCCGGCGGGGTATTTCAAAACAAATACCTGGTTGAATACTTGGTACCGCGCCTGCAGGGTGCAGGCTTTACGGTGTACCAGCAAGCGCTGCTGCCGCCCGGCGATGGAGGACTTTGCCTGGGTCAGGCGGTCATAGCAAGTGAGGTGATGCAAAATGTGTCTGGCGATACCCGCCAAAGTAATCAACGTATCTGACCATATGGCAGAAGTGGATCTGATGGGCAATTCGAGGCAGGTCAACATCGACCTGGTCACGGAAAAACTGGACCCGGGTGATTACGTTCTGGTTCACGCCGGCTTCGCTTTGGAAAGATTGGATGAGAGCTCAGCCCAGGAAACCCTGGCGCTGCTGGAGGAGGTTGCAGCCAAGGGTGAGTATTAAACACCAGGCCGAGGCGCTGCTGGCCGGGATCCGCGCCATGTCCGGCGAATCTTTTAAAATAATGGAGGTCTGCGGCAGTCATACCGTAGCTATCGCCAAAAGCGGGGTGCGGGAATTACTGCCGGCAACCGTCCACTTGGTGTCCGGGCCAGGCTGCCCGGTATGCGTCACCGACAACTCGGACATCGACCGTTTTTTGTCCCTGGCCCAAGTCCCCGGGGTAATTATCGCCACCTTCGGGGATATGATCAGGGTGCCCGGCTCCAAAACGAGCTTGCAGGCGGTGCGGGCTGAAGGGGCAGATATACGGGTAGTGTACTCGACCCTGGACGCCCTGGAGATCTCCCGGCAAAACCCTGACAAAGAAGTGGTGTTCCTGGGAGTCGGTTTCGAAACCACCATACCCACCGTGGCGGTTTCTGTGGAGATAGCTGAGCGGGAAAACCTGCATAATTACAGCGTGTTGAGCATGCACAAACTGGTACCGCCGGTGCTGGAACTACTGGTCACAGATCCCGAACTGGGCCTGGACGGCTTCATCAACCCCGGCCACGTCTGCTCAGTGTTGGGCACAGCGCCCTTTGAGTTCATGGCCGGCCAATACGGCATGCCCAGTGTGGTAGCCGGCTTCGAAGCCTTAGACATCCTGGAAGCCATTTGGCTGCTTCTGAGGCAGCGCCAGGAGAAGCGCTCCAAGGTGGAAATCCAGTACAGCCGGGTGGTGAAGCCTGAAGGCAGTCTAAAGGCGGTAGAATATATTAATAAGTATTTTGACCCAACCGACGCTGTTTGGCGCGGCATCGGCCTGGTTCCCCAGTCCGGCCTGCGACTTAAAGCGGAGTACAGCTTGTTCGATGCGGCAAGAAAGTTTGATCTGCCCAAGCCCAAAGCCGTAAACACCCCCGGCTGTCTTTGCGGTGAGATATTAAAAGGCCGCAGGCATCCCTTTGACTGCCGGCTCTTCGGCAAAACCTGCAACCCCCTGCATCCGGTTGGGCCCTGCATGGTTTCGTCCGAGGGTTCCTGCGCCGCTTACTATCGTTACTCCCAAAGGAGGGGTGCAACAGATGCCGGATGAAAGGATCATCATGGCTCACGGCAGCGGCGGGCTGTTAAGCCAGCGCCTGATAGTTGAAGTATTTCAAAAGGCCTTTGCCAACCCATATCTGGATCAGATGAATGACGCTGCTGTTCTGCCGCCTGCCCAGGGGCAGCCGGCCCTGACCACGGACTCTTTCGTCGTGTCTCCTCTCTTTTTTCGCGGCGGTGATATCGGCAAACTGGCGGTCTGCGGTACAGTAAATGACCTGGCGGTCAGCGGAGCGGCAGCAAAATACCTTACGACCGGTTTTGTGATTGAAGAAGGATTTTCAGTCCATGACCTGCGCCGTATTGTAAACTCCATGGCAGAAACCGCCAAAGCTGCCGGGGTGTCCCTTGTGGCCGGGG
>JAJYNB010000257.1 GCA_021786555.1 Bacillota bacterium
GTACCTTGAACGAGATTATGGCCGAGGTAAAAAAACTGGTCGACGGCGGGGCTGAGGTCTTTCCAATTATTTCAGAAGCAGTGAACACCATGGATACCAGATTTGGCACGGCTGAACATTGGAAGCAGGAACTGGTGGAGTTGACGGGCAGACGCCCCATCGCTTCCATTGTGGATGCTGAGCCGGTGGGTCCCCAGAAGCTATTTGATATCATCGTGGTTGCCCCCTGTACAGGGAATACTATTGCCAAATTTGCCAACGCCATAACCGATACCCCGGTATTGATGGCTTGTAAAGCTCATTTGCGTAATTTGCGGCCACTGGTTTTGGCTGTCTCCACCAATGACGGCCTAGGCCTGAACGCCAAGAACATTGGAGTCTTGCTGACAACCAAAAACGTCTTCTTGGTGCCGTTTGGGCAGGACAGCCCGGACACAAAGGCCAATTCCCTAGTTGCCCATATGGACTTGATTATGGATACAATAATTGCCGCTATAGAAGGCAAACAGATCCAGCCGGTATTAAGGGAGCACAGGTCCAAATGACATAAGGGCACGTTTGAAGTCGTGGGACGGCCTGCCCTCGGGTCGCCGTCCCTTCTTATAAAACTAATCCAACCTGGGAGGGAAAGAGAATGAAAAAGTATAATGTGGCAATTGTTGGCGCAACCGGCGCAGTGGGACAAGAGTTCTTAAAAATCTTAACAGAACGCAAGTTCCCCGTAGGTAACTTAAAACTGTTGGCTACATCCCGTTCTGCCGGGAAAATAATTCACTGGCAGGGTACAGATTATGTGGTGGAAGAGACCCGTCCTGACGCCTTTACGGGGGTTGATATTGCTTTATTTGCCGGGGGCTCAGCCAGTACGGAATTCGCCATGGATGCTGTGGCCAGGGGCGCTGTGGTGATTGACAACAGCAGCGCTTTCCGCTTGGATCCCGATGTTCCCCTTGTTGTGCCTGAGGTCAATCCTGAGGACGTGGAGTGGCACAAAGGTATAATTGCCAACCCAAATTGTTCTACGATTATTATGGTGGCGGCTTTGAAACCACTGCATGACGCAGCCGGGATTACCCGGGTGGTTGTTTCTACATACCAGGCAGTGTCAGGAGCCGGACGGGAAGGCATCGAAGAACTGGAAACCCAGGTTGGGCAATTCAGCAGGGGAGAGGAAACCAGGCCGCAGGCCTTCCCGTATCAGATTGCCTTCAACCTGATTCCCCGAATTGATGTTTTCCAAGAGGGAGACTATACAAAAGAAGAATGGAAGATGGTAAAAGAAACCCAAAAAATATTGCACGCACCGGACATGGCTATAACCGCTACTACTGTACGGGTACCTGTTTTCCGCAGTCACTCGGAATCGGTGAATGTAGAAACTGAACAGAAATTAACCGCGGCCGAGGCAAAGTATATTTTAGCAAAAGCGCCGGGGATTATTGTCATAGACGACCCGGCAGGCGACCGCTATCCCATGCCGTTGACGGCCGCAGACACCGATGAGGTTTATGTGGGCCGGATCAGGGAAGACTTTTCCATCTCCAATGGCTTGAATCTTTGGGTTGTGGGGGACCAAATCCGCAAAGGTGCGGCCACCAACGCCATTCAGATCGCAGAGCTGCTGACTAAATAGAACTGCTTTGGAGTGAGAAGTCAGGAGTCAGGAGTCAGAATGAGAACGGTCTGTCCTCTCGAAGCTTTTTGACAACTTAAGTCTGAATACCTGTATAGTAAGTAAGATTAAACGATTCTTTTGGGGAGTAGAAATATGGGAAATTTGCGTATATTGGTGCAGAAGTTTGGAGGGACATCGGTCTCCACGTCTGAGAGAAGGGCCCAGGTAGCGGAAAAGATTATTGGCGCCAAGGAAGAAGGTTACAGCCCTGTGGTGGTAGTCTCCGCCATCGGCCGGACGGGTGACCCTTATGCCACGGACACGTTCCTGCACCTGGTTAAAGGAATATATCCGGATGTACCCAAACGGGAACTGGATATCGTGATGTCATGCGGCGAAGTAATTTCCGGCGTAGTGATGGTCAGCACTCTAATCGGTCTGGGCCATGATGCGGTGCTGCTTAACGGCGCCCAGGCGGGAATAATCACCAACGACTCCTTCGGTGATGCCAGAATTGTGCGGATTGAACCGAAAAACATCCTGGCCCACCTGTCTGAAGGCCGGATTGTGGTAGTCACAGGGTTCCAAGGCGCTACCGAGGACGGAGAGGTAACTACGCTGGGCAGAGGAGGAAGTGATACCACTGCTTCGGCTCTGGGAGTGGCCCTTAACGCTGAAGCTATTGACATCTATACGGATGTGGAAGGCATTATGACCGCCGACCCGAGAATCGTGGATGATGCCAAAACTCTTGACGTGGTTACATACAATGAAATCGTGCAGATGGCTCACCAGGGAGCCAAAGTAATCCACCCCAGGGCTGTGGAAATTGCCATGCAAAAGAATATTCCCCTAAGAGTAAAATCTACCTTCAGCGATGCTCCCGGTACCCTGGTCACCAATCAACTGGACAGTGAGTACATTGAAATGGGCACAGACATTACAGGGGATAGGTTAATCACCGGAATTGCCCATACCCCCCATGTGACCCAACTTCGGGTCGGCACTGTTAACGAGCAAAATGTACCCGAAGTGGACCTGAAGATTTTTAAGGCTATGGCCCTGGCTGATATCAGCGTAGACTTTATTACAGTGCTGCCCACGGCGGTGGTATATACCGTCAAGGACGATGTCTCTGACAAGGCGGTCAAAATTCTCAAAAACATGGGTTTCGAAGTAGAAACCCGCCCAGGATGTGCCAAGATATCCGTTATCGGAGGCGGCATCGCCGGTGTTCCCGGTGTAATGGCGCAAATCCTTGAGGCCCTAACCGGTCAGGGAGTTCAGGTGCTGCAGTCCGCCGATTCCCATGCCACAATCTGGGTGTTGGTCGCCAAGGAAGATATGATTAAAGCAGTACGGGCTCTGCATGAGTCCTTCAGACTGGGACGTTGAGCACAAACTTAATTTTGGTGGTGTGGAAAAAGTGAAAAAGTTCGGACGAGTGCTAACGGCTATGGTTACACCCTTCAATGACCAGCTCGATGTGGACTATGAGCAGGCGGGGGTTTTGGCCCGATACCTCGTTGACAATGGTTCCGACGGCCTGGTGGTTGTCGGCACGACAGGCGAATCACCCACCCTCAGTTTTGAAGAAAAAGTAAACATGTACAGGACGGTTAAAGCAGCTGTCGGGGACAGGGCAACAGTAATTGCCGGCACTGGTTCCAACGACACGGTTGGAAGCTTCAGGCTCAGCCAAGCTGCGGAAAAGGTAGGCGTCGACGGGGTCATGCTTGTTGTCCCTTACTACAACAAGCCTTCCCAGGAGGGTTTATTCCAGCATTTTGAGGCTGTGGCCCGGTCTGTGTCCGTACCGGTTATGCTCTACAATGTGCCGGGGAGAACAGCGGCGAATCTCCAACCCCAGACAGTGGCCCGTCTGGCTCAGATCGAGAACATTGTGGCCTTAAAGGAAGCCGCAGGCTCCACAGACCAAGTCACAGAGTTAAAGCGGTGCTTGCCGGTAGAATTTATGATCTATTCTGGCGACGATTCGATGACACTGCCCCTGCTCTCACTGGGCTGCGAGGGGATTGTCAGTGTGGTTGCCCATGTGGCGGGACAGGAAATCCAAGCAATGGCCAGCGCGTTTCTGGCAGGCCGGATTCACGAGGCAGCCATGCTGCACTGCAACCTGTATCCCCTGTTCAAAGGGATGTTTATGACATCCAATCCTGTGCCTGTCAAGGCGGCGGTCAATATGCTCGGAATAAAGGTGGGAAGCGTTCGCTTGCCTTTAGTGGAAGCCAACAAGACAGAGAAAGCGGCAATTGAAAAATTGCTGCTGGGTGCTGGAAAACGGCTGGGAGGAATTAAACATGCTGATGAACTCAAAGCGGCGAACCAGCCGGAAAAGGTTCCCGCCACCCTGGTTTAGTCGGCACATACGACGACCCTGGCTGTTGAGCGTTACGTTAAAACAGTGAGAAGAGTTATCAAATGAAGTGAAACAGGCTTCAGCTATTGACACGGATAGCAGTGCTGTAGCATAATGGTGAAAACAGAACAGTATGAATGGTAGAGGCGCGGTTATTAAGAGTACGCACTTTGAGCTGCCGGCAATGAAAAGCGCGAAAAGGAATGGCCGCCGAAGCAGGGTTCCCGGCCGGGGATGTCTGCTGGTCTTGCATCTAAGAGGTGTAAGACTGTCCCCCGATTTTTGCCTGGGTGGAGCGCTATCTTGCACAGTAGTTTAAGAGGCTGCGCCTAGTTGCCTTTTTTAAGCGGTTTGCGGGAATATGCTCGCAACCGCTTTTTTGCGTGGCTCAAGCTGAACC
>JAJYNB010000285.1 GCA_021786555.1 Bacillota bacterium
TGTTCCTGTTCATGGTGCTCTGGTACCGGGTGCCCGGCCTGGTGGCCGATTTCTCCCTGATTGTCTACGCCCTGATTGTGTTGTGGGTGCTCTGGTCTTTCCGGGCTGTTCTCACTCTGCCCGGTATAGCAGGCTTTATCCTCTCCATAGGTATGGCCGTTGACTTTAATATCATTATTTATGAGCGGCTTAAAGAAGAGCTCAAGGCGGGCAAAAGTTTGCGGGCAGGTATCGATCATGCCTTTAACCGGGCTTTTGTCACGGTTATTGATGCCCACGTAACTACGAGCATTGCGGCAATCACCCTGATATTCTTTACCACGGGTCCTGTCCAAGGCTTCGCAGTTACCCTGCTCATAGGAATTTTGGCAAGTTTGTTTACCGCCATTACCTTTACCCGTTATGTGCTCCGCACAGTAGCAGGACTTAAAGGACAACAAAACATGAAACTTTACGGCGCATAGGAGGGGGCGGAGAAAATGGCTACGGCTAAGAACAAAGTTGACGCGGAAAAACAACCGGCTGCGCCGGAAAAAAGGTTTGCCTGGCAATTCCCGATTGTCAAACTGCGCTATTGGTGGTTTGCATTATCTTTACTGGTAATCATTCCGGGAATAATTTCCCTGGCCCTGCACGGACTTAACCTGGGTATTGATTTCCTGGGTGGTTCTATGATTGACGTTACTTTCAATCAACCGGTACATCAGGCGCAGATCACTGCGGCCCTTGATGCTGCAGGTTTTCCCGGCAGTCAGGTACAAATATTTTTGGATAACCCCAAGCGTGCTTTGATCAGGACCAAAGCATTAGACCAACAGGACCATGACAAGTTCCTGAACGCCCTGGAGCAAAAGGTGGGAACCTTTGACCGCACTAACCTGAAGGAGGACCAGGTCTCCCCGACCATCGGCAGGGAGCTTACCACCAGCGCTGTCTACGCCCTGTTAATTGCCTTTGCCGGGATGATCTTGTATCTGACTATAAGGTTTGAATTCAGATTCGGTATTTCGGCCGTTGCAGCCATCTTCCATGATGTTCTGGTAGTTTTGGGCCTGTTCTCCATCTTTCGCTGGGAGATAGACTCTTCCTTTGTCGCCGCCATTCTGACGGTTGTTGGTTACTCGATTAATGATACCGTGGTTATCTTCGACCGCATCCGGGAAAACCAGGAGAAATTGAAACGGGGCGACTCCTACGAAGAAATGGTGGAAAAGAGCGTATGGCAGACCATGGCCCGTTCCATTAATACGGTATTGACGGTATTGATTACCCTGTTCGCTATCTACCTCCTAGGCGGGACCTCCACCAAGGTGTTTGCCCTGGCGATGCTCATCGGGGTGTTTAGCGGTGCCTATTCCTCTATCTTCAATGCCAGCCAAATTCTGGTTGAACTGAAGAACTGGCAGGCGCGCCGGGTGAAGACGGCCAAATTGAGTAAATCCCGCGCTTAAGACGAGAAAAAATACCGGGTAGGATGCCCGGTATTTTTTTTACCCCATGTACCAACACTAGTCAAAGCTTCTATAACGGCTTAGGCAAAGAGGTATCGGATATGGAATTCATAGTACAAACCGGATTGTGCCTGGTTTTGCTGTTTGGCGTATTTGCAACCCTCACCAAAGAGAGAGCAGGCAGCGCACTGACGGCTGTCGGTATCACCGGGGTCCTGCTGGTTAAACAGCTTTGGCTGCCTGCCCTAATTACCCTGACTATGCTGGGCTTAAGCATGTTATTCAGCTTTGTATCAGCCAGGCACAGGCCTCTGACTGGCACCGGCTCTTTGGTTTCCGGTTTGGCCGGTTCCATCATTGTGGTCTTGGTCTTTGGCATTTTTTTCGGGCCGGTAACCAGCGTCTTCCTCTGGCTCGTTATTTCCGGGCTGCAGCTGCTGCCGCAGTTCAAATCTAAGGCGCGGTCATACCTCTTCAACTCCCTTTGGCGAAGTAGTTTGGCGGCAGTTTGGCTGGGTCTGGGACTATATGCCGTTTATGGAGGTTAAATGGGTCACCCCCGGTGTTTCTGCCGCATATCATAAGTTGAAAATGCCACTGACCTATGTTAAACTATGGATGCTGAGTCAGGTCGCTCCTTCGATCGGGCCTTCATGGGCAGCGGTAAAAGCCGTGGGACTACAATTAGTTCGCGGTTTTTTTGTTTGGGCAACGTTACCGGGCTGACGCACTCGAAGAGGCTTAGGTTGAGGAAACGGGGGATATAGCGTGCAAGATGATTCCTCTAAAAAGATGAATGCCGCCACTCTCTCGGTAGTGTCCAATTCTGCTTTGGTTACAGGCAAGGTTAGCATTGGGTTGCTCACCGGGTCTGTTGCCATCCTGTCCGAGGGTATTCACTCCGGCATAGACTTAGTGGCTGCCCTAATCGCATTTTTTTCGGTCCGTGAGTCGGGTAAACCGGCGGATGAGCGCCACCGGTACGGGCACGGCAAGATCGAGAACATTTCCGGCACAGTGGAAGCATTATTAATTATTGTAGCGGCTTTATGGATTATTTATGAAGCCGCTGACAAGCTCAGACATGGCGCGGAGGTTGGACAACTGGGCCTGGGCCTCGGCATCATGGGTATTTCTGCTGTGGTCAATATTTTCGTTAGCTCTAAGCTTATGCACACGGCCAAGGCAACGGACTCGGTGGCGCTGGAGGCTGACGCCATGCATCTGCGCACTGATGTGTTTACTTCTTTGGGGGTACTCGTGGGGCTGGCGGCAATCAAATTAACCGGAATCAGCTTGCTGGACCCCATAGCCGCCATCGGGGTGGCTCTGCTGATTATCAAGGCCGGGGTGGATTTAACCCGGCAGGCCTTTTTCCCTTTGGTAGATGTAAGCCTGCCTGCTGAGGAAGAACAAGTTATTGTCGACATTATCGAGTCCTTTTCTGCCAACTACCTGGAGTTTCATAAACTGCGCACCCGGAAAGCCGGCCCGGAGCGGCACATCGACTTGCACCTGGTGGTCCCCCAGGAGCTTCCCGTGCGGCAGGTGCATTCCCTATGCGACTTGATTGAGGCCGAGATAAAGCGCAAATTTCCCGGTTCTCATGTACTAATTCACAGTGAACCGTGTGAACCCGGTCAGTGTAAAGACTGTTCACCGGCCCATCAACAGTGCCCCAATAAAAGCCAGTGACGGGCAAATAATTTGCGCCAGCCCTTGACAAAACAGGGGTAAGTTTTTTAGGAGGGATTTATAGAATGGCTGAGGAAAAAACAATGGAGAAAATTGTCTCCCTTTGCAAACGGAGGGGTTTTATCTTTCCGGGCTCAGAGATTTACGGCGGACTGGCTAACACTTGGGATTATGGTCCGCTGGGGGTGGAATTCAAGAACAATATCAAGAAAGCCTGGTGGAAAAAATTTATCCAGGAATCCCCCTATAATGTGGGTGTTGACTGTGCTATCCTGATGAACCCCCAGGCTTGGGTAGCCTCGGGCCATGTAGGTGGGTTTAGTGACCCGCTGATGGACTGCAAGGAGTGCAAGTCACGGTTTCGGGCTGATAAGCTGATTGAAGATTTTATGCGTACTCAGGGCGTGCCAAATCCCCTGGTTGACGGCTGGGACAACGCTAAGATGCTGAGTTACATCAGGGAGAATGAGATCAAATGCCCCGACTGCGGCAGCCATAACTTTACGGATATCAGGCAGTTTAACCTTATGTTTAAAACCTTCCAGGGGGTTACGGAAGACTCCAAGGCCCAGGTTTACCTGAGACCGGAAACCGCCCAAGGTATCTTTGTCAACTTCAAAAACGTGCTGGGAACATCAAGAAAGAAATTGCCGTTTGGCATAGGACAAATCGGCAAGTCTTTCCGGAACGAAATAACACCAGGCAACTTCACTTTTAGGACCAGGGAATTTGAACAGATGGAGTTGGAGTTTTTCTGCAAGCCGGGGGAAGACCTGGAGTGGTTTATGTACTGGAAGGAATTTTGCCACAACTGGCTCTTGAGCTTAGGTCTCAGGGACACAAAGGTGAGGCTCCGGGACCACAGCAAGGAAGAATTGTCCCACTACAGCAATGCTACCACAGATATCGAGTACGAGTTCCCCTTCGGTTGGGGCGAACTTTGGGGCATTGCTGACAGGACCGATTATGACTTGAAACAGCATATCACTCATTCGGGCGAGGACCTGACCTACTTTGACCCGCAGGCCAATGAGAAGATGGTTCCCTATTGCATTGAGCCGTCGGTGGGGGCTGACAGGGTTGCCCTGGCCTTCCTGGTGGACTCCTATGGGGAAGAAGAACTGGGTGAGGGAGATTCCAGGGTGGTATTGCGCCTGCACCCGGCTTTGGCTCCGTTCAAAGCGGCTGTACTGCCCTTGTCGAAGAAGCTGACTGATGGGGCCAATAAGGTGTA
>JAJYNB010000110.1 GCA_021786555.1 Bacillota bacterium
CCGCCGCCGGAAACAATACCTTCCTCAACAGCAGCCCGGGTGGCCGCCAGAGCGTCTTCAATCCGCAGTTTTTTCTCTTTCATTTCCACTTCGGTAGCCGCACCCACTTGAATCACGGCTACGCCGCCAGCCAGTTTGGCCAAACGCTCTTGTAATTTCTCCCGGTCAAAGTCGGAAGTGGTTTCTTCGATTTGCTTGCGGATGGCTTCTACCCGCTTTTGAATTTCTTCGCTGCTGCCGGCGCCTTCCACGATTGTGGTCTCTTCTTTGGTTACGCGAATCTGCCGGGCTTTACCCAGCATCTGAACGCTGGTGTTGTCCAGTTTCAGGCCCAGCTCTTCACTGATAACCTGACCGCCGGTAAGGATAGAGATGTCTTCCAGCATGGCTTTACGCCTGTCCCCAAACCCGGGAGCTTTGACAGCCACACAAGTGAAGGTGCCGCGCAGTTTGTTGACCACCAGGGTGGCCAGGGCTTCGCCCTCTACGTCTTCAGCAATGATCATCAGCTGCCTGCCGGCTTGAACAACTTTCTCCAAAACAGGGAGGATATCGGCAATGGCACCGATTTTCTTATCAGTAATCAAGATGTAAGGATCGTTCAGAACAGCTTCCATCTTGTCTGTATCGGTGATCATATAGGCGGAGACATAACCCCGGTCGAATTGCATGCCTTCAACCACATTGAGTTCGGTGCTCATGCCTTTGGCCTCTTCAACGGTAATGACCCCGTCCTTGCCGACTTTCTCCATAGCCTCGGCAATCAGTTCTCCCACCGTGGTGTCATTAGCGGAAATCGAGGCCACCTGGGCGATTGCTTCCTTGGTTTCAACGGACTTGGCGTTGGCTTTGATTTCTTCCACTACAGCGGCAACGGCCTTCTCAATACCGCGTTTGATGATCATCGGATTGGCGCCGGCGGCAACGTTTTTCAGACCCTCACGGATCATGGCCTGGGCCAGCACTGTAGCGGTGGTAGTCCCGTCACCGGCTACGTCGTTGGTCTTAGTGGCAACCTCTTTAACCAGTTGAGCGCCCATGTTTTCAAAGGGATCTTCCAATTCGATTTCACGGGCGATGGTTACTCCGTCATTGGTGATCAGCGGAGCACCGAATTTCTTGTCCAGGACAACATTGCGTCCTTTCGGACCAAGGGTGACGCGAACGGCTTCAGCCAAGGCGTTAACGCCTTTTTCCAAAGCGTGGCGCGCATCTTCGTTAAAAATAATATCTTTTGCCATTTCTCAGGTTTTCCCTCCTTATGTATAGTGCTAGCCAACGATGGCTAAAATATCCGCCTGTTTCAGGATCAAGTACTCTTCGCCTTCAACTTTCACTTCGGTGCCGGCATACTTGGAGTAAATCACGCGGTCCCCAACTGTAACGTCAAGAGGTTCCCGCTCACCCTTTTCAAATTTGCCGGGGCCCACAGCTACGATTTCACCCTCCTGGGGCTTTTCCTTGGCAGTATCCGGTAAAACGATACCGCTTTTCGTTTTTTCTTCGCTGGCCAGAACCTTGATTACCACGCGGTCGGCTAGGGGTTTAATGTTCATTTACTTGCAAACCTCCTTACTAGATGTTTGTGGTTATTGTTAGCACTCACCTACGGTGAGTGCTAATACCTATGTATAATAATATTCGAGGCAAAACGGGAAATCAACCCCCTTTTTGGAGAAATAATCCGCAAATTGAACTGTTTGACCAGATTATCCTTATTTATCCCGTTCCGATTAGCCCTTAGAAGCTTTCGGCCCTCGCAAGCCATGTTTAATTTACCCAAAAACAGGCAAACCCACAGCTAGAATCTTTCCCGTTCTTGCAGCGAATTATTCATCAAAAAAGATAAAAACCCCGTACAGTTCCACCTGGACAGGAACCTCCGGGGCAAGGGGCAGGAATTCAAGACTATGCTCTGTTATTTTATCGAGCTGGCATCCGGCTCAGCGCATTCCGAAGTTTCCCCTTTGAGAATCTCCAGTCCGTGGGGTAAAGCCGGAAAAATAGCTTCCAGGCACTCCCGAACCGCCTTGGGGCTGCCCGGCAGGTTAACGATCAGCGTTTTGCCCCGTATTCCTGCTACGGCCCGGCTCAACATAGCCTTAGGGGTTTTTTTCAGGCTTTCCCAGCGCATTACCTCTGCTATGCCTGGGACCAGCCGTTCCACCACGCTTAAGGTGGCTTCCGGAGTCACATCCCGCTGGCTGAAACCGGTCCCGCCCGTGGTCAGGACCAGATCCAGACCTGCAGCATCGGCATAGACTTTCATTTTTGCAGCCAACACTTCCCGTTCGTCAGGCAGTACGCAGTACTCCACGACCTCTGCGCCGATCTGACCCACCAGCTGTCTGATGGTTTCCCCGGACAAATCCTCCCGTTCTCCCCGGGAGCCTTTGTCGCTGGCGGTAATTACTCCTACCCTGATCATTCCGTTGTCACCTCGATCTTATCCCCAACTTTGACCCGTCCGCCGTTCAAGACCCGGATAAAGATGCCTTCTTTTGGCATGACGCAGTCCCCTGCCTGGTAGTAGATAGCGCAGTGGGTATGGCATTCTTTGCCTATCTGGGTCACTTCACCCAAAATCTCTCCGCCGATTTTCAACTTGGTGCCTACGGGCAGGGTATAGAGCTCGATCCCGCTGGTTGTGAGGTTTTCGGCAAAGTCACCAGGATTCACGTCCAGGCCCGCCTGCCGCATTTTCTCGATGCTTTCCAGTGCCAGGAGGCTCACCTGCCTGTGCCATGGGCCCGCATGGGCGTCCCCTTCCAGTCCGTGTTCTTTAACTAAGAGGCCCTCCCCCACATTTTTCTTGCGCATACCTTTCTTTTCACTGGTACAAACCGCCACCAATTCAGCCATAGCTTTAACCTCCCTAATTTCAACCGCCAATCTGAGACATTACCCGTTTACGGCCTTGCCACCCTTCCAAACCCATGTTGTGGCGGGAAGGTTTGTGCCAGACCACCTGGGTTATAGCCTCCCGCAGCTGGGCATCAGACGCTCCGCCCCGCAGCAGCTCCCTCAAATCGAACTCCTGGGTGCTGTGCAGACATGGCTTTAACTTGCCGTCAGCAGTAAGCCTGACCCGGTTGCACCCGGCACAGAAATGCTGGCTCAAAGCGCTGATAAAGCCGATGCTGCCCTTAAGCCCGTCTCCTGTATAGTGTTGGGCAGGGCCGGCGCCTTCGGGCCCTTTGACCGGAACCAGATTAAGGAAATCCAGGCGCTGTTTCATTTCAGCAACACTAACCAGTTCCTCGCCGCTTGCGGCACTTGCTCCGATGGGCATCAGTTCGATAAACCTGATATGCAGGGGATACTCCTGAGCCAGCTTGGCAAAATCCGCCAGTTCTGTGTCATTGAAGTTGCGGATTACCACCATATTCAGCTTCACCGGGTTGAGCCCCGCTTCCAGGGAGGCGTGAATTCCCGCTAAGACATCGCCAAGCCTGCCTCCTCTGGTTACCTCTTCAAATTTGTCCTGGTCCAGGGTGTCCAAACTTATATTGACCCGTTTGACTCCAACCTCTTTCAGTTTGGCTGCCATGGGGCGGAGCAGGATGCCATTGGTGGTCAGGGTCAGGTCCTCAACACCCTCAGTTTGGGCAAGTTCTGTCAGGAAACCCAGCACCCCTTTGCGCACCAAAGGTTCCCCGCCTGTCACACGGAATTTTCGGAAACCCAACCCGGTACACAGCGTTACCAGGCGCAGAATCTCCTCATAGGTAAGAATATCCTCTGGCGGCAGCCAGGGAACACCAGTGGCGGGCATACAGTAACGGCAGCGCAAATTGCAGCGGTCGGTAATGGAAATCCTGAGGTATTCGATGCTGCGTTGGTATTGGTCATCCATAACCCATTCCCCCAAATTAAGTCAAAAACAATAATGCCGGTGTCTGAATAGAGCAAGACACCGGCGGGTTGCCGTTACCAGACTCCTTTCCAAACACGGGAGGCGCCGGGGTTTCCCCCAGTACCCTGGACGCCTAACAGGCGTCTGAACCGGCAGCCATGGTTAAGAGCTTTAGGCTGGCGGTTTCGGAGTTATTCTTTTAGTTGTTTATTCGCCATTCATGGGCTTTTTACCTTCAACCACAAGCCGGGCAGAAGATTTTTTGGTTGAGGCTGCAAGGTTTTTAATTATTTATCCCGAATATATAGTAAATTCTCACCTATTTTTTAAAGTTGGGAGTATCTGTAGAATGCTTGATGAGTTTGAAAAGGCATCGGTACCAGTTCAGGTAATTAAAATCAACCCTAACGGCACATCAGGGGTAGAAGACCGGGTAGTAGTCGAAAAAGCTCTGACCGTCTACCTTAACGGTGAAGAGTTCATTACAATGATTTGTTCACCAGGCCAGGAACGGGAACTGGT
>JAJYNB010000140.1 GCA_021786555.1 Bacillota bacterium
GAGAATAAAAAAACAACGTTAGAAATATTTACCTTTCCGGGAGAAATAAAATGAACATTGGCGGGCGCAAACTCCTAGGTGAAATTTTAATTGAGCACGGCCTAATCACCCCGGAACAGTTGCAGGAAGCCCTCGATGTGCAGGCCAACACCAAGGAGAAAATCGGAACAATTCTAGTCCATCTGGGCTATCTGTCAGAGCCCAACCTGATGGCGGTTTTGGAATTTCAACTGGGCATTCCCTATGTCAATATTGCCAAAACTCCTGTGGAACCACAGATTGCTCAATTAATCAGCGAAAACCTGGCTTTGCGCTATAAAATAATCCCCATTGGCAAACGGGGAAGCAAGTTGATCTTGGCCATGGTTGACCCTCTCAATGTTTTCGCCATCGACGACATCAGAATTTCCACAGGTAACGACATTACGCCTGTTCTGGCTGCTGAGACGGACATCATGATGGCCATCAAGCAGTACCTCGGGGTTAAAGAATCCTTTGACAAGATGATGGAGGATTACGGCCCTGAAGTTGAAACCCGGTCCGAAGAAGAAGAAATCGATGAAATCATTGAAGAAGGTCCTATTGTCAAGTTTGTCAACTCGATGATTGCCCAGGCGGTGGCAAGCAGGGCCAGCGACATTCACGTGGAACCCCAGGACAGGGAAGTGGTGGTGCGTTACCGCATCGACGGCATTTTGCACAAAGCCATGTCTTCCCCGCGCAAAACCCAGGCGGCAATTCTGTCCAGGCTGAAGATTATGGCTAATATGGACATCGCCGAAAAGCGGATTCCCCAGGACGGACGTATCCCCATCAAGGTGGAAGGCAAGGAAATTGACCTGCGGGTGAATTCCCTGCCCACGGTACACGGGGAAAAAATTGTGATGCGGATTCTCGACAAGTCGGGCAGTCTGCGCCCTATCGATGCGCTGGGTATGCAGCCAAACATGGTCGAAACATTTCGCGAGCTGATCAAACAGCCCTACGGCATGCTCCTGATTACCGGCCCCACAGGGAGCGGGAAAACCACCGTCCTCTATTCGGTGCTGCAGGAGTTAAATGACCAGGAAACCAATATCATCTCCGTGGAAGACCCAGTAGAGTACACTCTGGCAGGTATCAACCAGGTCAATGTCAACACCAAGGCGGGTTTGACCTTTGCCAGCGGCCTGCGGGCTATCCTGCGGCAGGACCCAGATGTGGTGATGGTGGGGGAAATCCGGGACCCTGAGACTGTGTCCATCGCCATAGGCGCAGCCCTGACAGGGCATTTGGTCCTGTCAACCCTGCACACCAACAGCGCCGCCGCTACCATCACCCGGATGATGGACATGGGGATAGAACCTTTTTTGATTTCGTCTTCCATTATCGGGGTTATGGCCCAAAGGCTGGTGCGTAAAATCTGCCCGCACTGCAAGGAAGCCTATCAGATTTCCCCCGCGCTGGCCAAAAGGCTTGGCGTCGAGGACGACCTGACCTTCTACCGCGGCAAAGGCTGCCGCCTCTGCAACAACACCGGCTTCCAGGGACGGATTCCTGTTCAGGAGCTTTTGGTATACAACCAGGAGATCAAGGATATGGTTTTGGCCCGGGCCAGCACAGACGAGATAGAACGGGCAGCTGTACTGACCGGGATGCAAACCCTGAGAATGGACGGAATTGCCAAGGCCAGGGCCGGCCTTACCACCCTGGAAGAGGCCATGACCGTAATTTCCATCAATTGAGGATGGTTTAAATGTTTACAGTCCAGGATATTTTACGGGTCGCCGCGGAAAAGAAATCATCCGATATTCACCTGGCGGTGGAAAGCCCGCCTGCCTTTCGCATTCACGGCGAATTGGTCACGATAGGTTCCACCAACCTTTCAGGCGAGGACACCAAACAGCTGGCTTTTTCCATGATGAGTCCCGAGCAGAAGCAGCGGTTTGCTGACACGGGCGAAGTTGACTTTTCCTACAGCCTGCCCGGGGTGGGCCGCTTCCGGGTCAACGTCTTCCGCCAGCGGGGTTCCGTAGGAGTGGTGCTGCGGATAATTCCTTTTGGCATTCCGTCTTTTGAAAGCCTGAGGCTTCCAGCCGTGATTCTCGAATTAGCCAAGCTCCACAAAGGATTGGTGCTGGTAACAGGCCCCACAGGCAGCGGCAAGTCCACTACCCTGGCTTCGATGCTGGATTACATCAATGCCAACCGCCGCTCCCACATCATCACGCTGGAAGACCCCATTGAGTACCTGCACCGCCACAAAAAAAGCCTGGTAAACCAGCGGGAGCTGGGATCTGATACCCAGAGCTTCGCGGCAGCCTTAAGGGCTGTCCTGCGGCAGGACCCGGATGTGATCCTCGTGGGCGAGCTGCGGGATCTGGAGACCATAGCTACGGCCCTGACAGCGGCGGAAACCGGCCACCTGGTGTTTTCCACCCTGCACACCAATGATGCCACCCAGACCGTGGACCGGATAATAGACGTCTTCCCCTCAGACCAGCAGCAGCAAATACGCGTGCTGTTGTCCGCAGTCCTGCAAGGGGTGGTGGCGCAGCAACTGCTGGCTAAGGCCGATGGCACCGGACGGGTGGCGTCCATTGAAGTACTGGTGGCAACCGCCGCGATCCGCAACCTTATCCGGGAAGGAAAGACGCATCAGATTTATACGGCGATTCAAACCGGCGCCAGGTACGGCATGCAGACCATGGACAAAAGCCTCTTAGACCTGTATGGCGCGGGCCTGATTACCTACGACGAGGCCGAAAGAAAAATGCTTGACCCGGAGGCGCTGAAGAAAACCAGTTTTGGCTTTTAAGGAGGGTACCCGGTGGCAAATTTTAGCTACAAGGTCCGGGACCAGAATGGCAAAGCCTTGGCCGGGATAATCGAAGCCGATAATGAAAAAATCGTGGTGGACCGGCTGCGCGAAGCCGGCTACATTATCATTTCGGTTCAGGCTAAGGATTTGTCCAGGGATATAAACATCTCTTTTGGCGCTAAGGTCACACTCAAGGACATCGCCATTTTCAGCCGCCAGTTCGCCATCATGATCCAGTCCGGGATTGCCCTGCTGCGCTGTATGGAAATCCTTTGCGCTCAGATGGAAAACAAAACCTTTAAAAACGTCCTGCTCCAGGTTAAAAAGAGTGTGGAAGAAGGTTCATCCCTTTCCCAGGCCTTTGGCGCCCATCCCAAGATTTTTCCCCAGCTGTTTGTGAACATGATTCGCGCCGGGGAAGTGGGAGGGGTCATGGATGAGGCCCTGGAGCGTCTGGCGGAGCACTTTGACAAAGAACATGAGCTGCGGGAAAAAATCAAATCAGCTACCACCTACCCCGCGGTGATTTCGATATTTGCCCTGGTAGTTGTCAATGTGCTGATTATCTTCGTCATCCCCCAGTTCGCTGAAATGTTTAAGGGGTTTGGCGCCAAGCTGCCGGCCATAACCACATTTGTCCTCGGCCTGAGCAATTTTATGCGCGCTTATTTCCCTTACATGATCGGCGCTCTGATAGTGCTCATATACGCGTTTCAACGTTACCGCAAATCGCCGCAGGGCAGTCAGCAGCTTGACATACTGATGCTGCGCATGCCCGTGTTCGGACCGATGATCCTGAAAATCGCAGTGGCCCGGTTTACCCGGACCCTGGGCACCCTGGTAAAGAGCGGCGTGCCAATCCTGCTGGCCCTGGAGGTTACGGAAAAGACTGCAGGGAACTCCATTGTGGCCAGGGGAATCGCCGCCGCCAGGGACAGCATCAAAGAGGGGGAGAGCATTTCCGGCCCGCTCATGGCCTCGGGCGTGTTCCCGCCCATGGTCACCCAGATGATTGCGGTAGGGGAAGAGAGCGGCGCCATTGAAACCATGCTCAACCGGATTGCCGACTTTTATGACCGCGAGGTCAAAGTCATGGTGGACAGCCTGACCTCTCTGATCGAACCTTTCCTGATTATCTTTTTGGCTGTAGTCGTAGGGGGCATTGTGTCCAGCATCATGCTCCCCATGTTCAGCGTCTTCAGCCAGATCAAATAAGTATTTTGGGGCAATTTTATTGCTTGCCAAAATAGGAGTCCAGCATGGAAGGAGGTGCCGCGGCAGTCCGGCTTACCCCAGCCGGAGCGGAGTCATGATGTAGGGGCTTGGCTCTTAACCGGGCCGCAGAGCGGTTGGGGAGTCCCCAGCTCTTCCCGGGGCCGGGGACTGGACGGTAGTGCCAGGTGGTTTCACCGGGAAAAATTATATACATGGAGGGTTAAGATTATGTACAAATTTGCCCAAGCCCTGCGCAGGATGCGCCAGGAAGAAAAAGGCTTCACCCTGGTCGAATTGATGGTGGTCGTTGTGATCATCGGCGTGCTGGCCGCTGTGGC
>JAJYNB010000061.1 GCA_021786555.1 Bacillota bacterium
TTGACGTTTGACTAAATTGATTACAGACCGCTTTTGTGTCTGGGCAGCCTGTCAGGTCTTGTATCGCATAAGGGTTTCTAGGATAAAGTTGTAATTCCTGCCAAAAGATGGGAACAAATTTAGACAAAACACCTTGTATACCACAAATATCACACATCTTTCGGCAGAAATTCGAGAGATTGTTAGCGGAATAAGGGAATTCGCCTGAGATACGGTCGAAAAGATTTCAAACAAATTGGGGTTGAGCAGGCTATTGGAAAAGTGCGCCTTGAGCCGCACAGTGGTTCAAGCTCCAGGCCGCACAAAAGAAGTCGTCTGTTGATATCCAAAATATATGTACGTCCATACCCGTACATGCAGGATTTAAACTCAAAACCTTTCCTGCAAGGGCCTGTATTGTAGTGACCACAATTTTTAATCCAAATTTAGTATAGGCTTTTAAAGTTTGCCTAAATATCGCCAAAAGGTTAAACTAGGATTAAAGAAGTGTCCCGAAAACCAGTTATAATTGGACGCCGCGCAGTAGACGGCAATTTTCCGGAGGTTTCCGTGAAGTTTAAGCCAAACCGCAACCTGCGGAGAAACTGGGAAGTATATGTGCGCAACGGCCTGGTGTACACCGGCGCCACGCTGATTATCCTGGTGATAAACCTCGGGAGCGGTCTCATCTGGGAAAAGATTACGGTCACGGACATCCCGTACCAGGCCCATTGGCTGCTGCTGGTCCTGGCTGTTTTTTCGGCCATGGTTTATTACCCGCTTGCTCTGGGGTTAGCGTCTGTTTTCCGGCGGATTTTGCCCTCTTTCCGGGAAAGGGCGCTGGAAACCCTGAAAAACTTTTCCGTCAGCCTGTCGGAAGTGCAGCTGGAGGAGCGCCTGGCTGAACGGGTTGTACAAACTCTGATAGAAAATCTCTACCTTTCCGGGGGAGTATTGCTTAGATCCGGGGCTCAGCTTGACCAGGTATTATATTCAGCAGGCTTCTCGGCAGGAGATACGGCTGCCGCCGCCAGTGTCTGGAAAAATTCCGCAGAAAAGAGGGCGGTCTTGCGCGCGGGAGAGTGGATGTTTTTGCCCCTTTGCTGGCAAGCCGAAGTGATGGGTGTAATCATCCTTTGGGAGAGGGAAACCAGGTCCCTGCGCCGGCAGGAATTGGATATTGTTGCCAGCCTGGCCTCCCAGGCGGCGGTGGCTATTCGCAACAGGGAACTGTATGAGGATTTGATGAGGGCAAACGCTTTGAGCACCCGGGCGGAAAGATTGTCGTCCTTGGGGGTCTTGACGGCGGGTCTGGCCCACGAAATCCGCAACGGGCTCCATGGCCTGCAGGGGTTTGCGGACCTGTTGGAAGAAGGGACCAGGACTCAGGAACACTTAAACCGCTTGGCCAATGGCATTATCGAGGACGCTGACAGGCTTTCCCGTCTGTTGAACAATTTTTTGCTGTTTGCCCGCAAACCTGAACTCAGCCCGGAGAAATTAAATCTGAAGGAAATTCTTACTACTTCCGCCGGGATTGTTAAACGGCTGCCCCAGGCTAAAGAGACTGAACTGGACTTCGATTTTCCGGCGGGGGACCGCCTGTTCTGGGGAGACAAGGATAAACTTTACCAGGTTTTCCTTAACCTTCTGCTCAATGCCGCGGAGGCGGCCGGGACCACCAAGGTTCGAGTTCAGCTTAGATTTTTGCAGCATGGGGCTGAAGTTGTAATTAAAGATAACGGGGAAGGTATTGCCGCCCAGGACAGAGAGAGGGTTTTTGATCCCTTTTTCACCAGCAAGCCCGCTGGAACGGGCCTTGGTTTGTCTATAGTGCATCAGATTGTGTTGGAACACAGCGGTTATGTGGATTTTTCGGAGGACGCGGCGGGAACAAGCGTCACAGTTCATTTGCCTGACAGAAAGGAGGAGGAATTCCAGTGAGAGTGGTAATCGCTGATGATGAAGCAAGGGCCAGGGAGTTCCTGCAGCTGGTATTGGAGAAGATCCCCGGGGTGGAGGTGGTGGGCCGGGCCGGGGATGGGAACGAAGCGGTGAAGCTGGCCCGTGAGCTGGCGCCGGACTTAATGTTTTTGGACATCAGGATGCCTGGACTTGACGGGCTGGGCGTGGCGCGGGAACTGGTACAGCTGTCTGCAGCCCCCAGGGTAGTGTTTGTGACCGCCTACGACCAATACGCGGTTGAGGCTTTTAGAGTTCAGGCTATGGACTATCTCATTAAGCCTTTTACGGCTAAAGCCGTTAGGGAAACGGTTGAGCGGTTCAGGCAGGCAGACCAGCGCAGCCATGGGCTGGACCTGGAGAAAGTGCTGAACCTGCTGAACCGGGACCGGCAAGTCAAAATTCCTCTGCCGGTAGACGGAGGAAACACAGTTCTGCTCGACGCCAGGGATATCCATTATATTGAACGCAGAGGTCTGGAGGTCTTGGTCAAGACCTCCCGGAAGGTTTACACCACCAACATTAATTTGAAGGACTTTGAGCAGAAACTGGACCCCCGGGACTTTTTCCGCTGTCACAAGGGTTATATCGTCAGACTGGAGTTGATTGAAGAAATTGTTCATTCGGGGCGAACCTTCGAACTTTTACTCAGTACGGGCGATAAAATACTTTTAAGCCGGGAAAAGGAAAAACAGCTCCGCCATATATATGAATTCTGATCGCCTTTGCACTGCAGGCAGCGCTAACGGCTGTCCGGCCGCACAAACACCTGCGGGTATACGTCTCTTCCTCTGTCTTGCTCAGTTTGCGCTCTCAGGTGACGGCTTGCCGCTGCCTGAGTTATTTTTTGCGCTGAGTGATTATCTGGCATAACAAGGACAAGGCCTGCATAAATTTTATAAAAAGTTGCCAGATGATGGAAGAAGGCTTTTCTGTTAAATCAATTGCCTGAAAGGAGAGGAAAAAATGGTGCGGCGGGTCTATGTTGTTAACCGCAAGATCTTAGGTCTGGTGGGTTTGGTATTGGTGCTGGCGGCAGCAGGGGTGGTTGCCTGGCAGATGCTGGGGAGCGGAAAAAATCAGGCTGCCTTTTCCCAGCGGAATACGCCGGAGATTACAGTCTCCTCCATTGCCCTGGCTCCAAAAACCGTGCTCCGGGACATGACCTATGAAGGAATTGCTTTTCCGGGCAACCAATTGTTTAAGGGCAAGGAGTTCACGGCCGTTGTCAGCTTCAAGAACAGCAGCGATAAGGTTTTGAAGGAAATCCCGGTGCAGGTAGCGCTCTCCATCGAAGGCAAAACACCGGTTACCAAGAGCGGCAAGATTAAGGAGATAGCGCCTGGCGGCGTGGTCACCCTCAATTTTGCTAAGTTTACGGTGCTCGGGGATGCCAAAGGCAAGGATGTTAAAGCCGGCTTGCACCAACTGGAAGTACGGGTCCTCCCCAATCCGGCCGGCGGAGTGGAACTGGCCAATGAGCGGTCCATGATGTTCTTCGTGGACAGCAAGGTGAAATAAGTTGTTAGTACTCAGGAGTCAGGAGTCAGGAGTCAGGAGACAGGAGACAGGAGTCAGGAGACGGGAGACGGGAGACAGGAGTCAGGAGTCAGGAGACAGGAGTCAGGAGACGGGAGTACTGAGTTTGCAAGAGCCACCCCAGGGTGGTAATTTTTTTGCCTGGAAGATGCCAGGGAGGAAGATGCTGGATAGTATAATAGTAAAAGAGGTGAGGTTTGGAAGGGGGAGGAGAGTGCCGTAGTGAGATTAACTACTACTACCTCCGGAGCCCTGGCAGTCGGCCAGACTCCTCCTGGGATTACAGTGCCCTTGCCGGAAATAGCTGTCAGCCTGTGGTTGATTTCACCGGTAAGTTCGGCTGTCGGATCACCCAAAATCTCCTTTTCTCTGCCGGTCACAACCGGTAAAGTGCCGGCGGCGGGCTTTTGGGTCGTGGTCATTGATTTTATAGTCCAGCTGGTGGCCTGGATCTGCGGCGAAGGCCGGGCGGTGCGCCCGGATGCGGCAACCATTGCCGGGCCGGAGGGCTCCATCAGCATGAGCCTGCCTGAATTAGCGGACTTTATGCAAAGGCTAAAGAGCGGATTTGCTGAGCTACCTGGCACAGCCAAGCCGGCGGTTGAAACCCGGCCTGGGGTACAAGTGATTTCGCCTGCTTTTTTGACCCTGTTTTTGCTGGCCAGTGGGACAGTCAGCGGTCAGCCCGGATCTCCAATGTTGAGCATATTTGTGCCCCTGATCAGTTTTAAAGGTTTGACCGGCGGTCTGCCTATCATCATTATGGGCTTGATCAGCACCATTTTGATCCGTACAGTGGTTCCTCCCAGCTCTTCAGGCCTCCTGCCGGATGAGGAGGACGTGCAGGAACCGGTGTTTCAGCTGA
>JAJYNB010000271.1:0-22737 GCA_021786555.1 Bacillota bacterium
GGTCCATTATGGTCTGGTCAGGGCTAATTGCAAAATTTGGAGCATATCTGCCTGTAAACGAGAAGACACCGTCTCTTACCCTGTTGGAAGGAAATACCCCGTTAATTAAGGCAGAAAACCTTTCAAGGGAGCTTGACCTAAATATTTATCTTAAATATGAGGGGCTTAACCCAACGGGTTCCTTTAAAGACAGAGGCATGGTTGTTGCGGTAGCCAAAGCCTTGGAGGAAGGATCCCAGGCAATCTTATGCGCATCCACCGGAAACACTGCGGCTTCGGCTGCTGCTTATGCCGCTAGAGCAGGCATCAAATGTTATGTGCTCCTGCCAGGCGGCTATGTGGCCCGGGGCAAGCTGGCTCAAGCCCTGCTTTATGGCGCAACTGCCCTTGCAGTTAAGGGAAACTTTGATGAAGCTTTGAGTATCGCCCGTTCTCTTACCGCCAAACACCCCATTACCCTTGTAAACTCTGTAAATCCCTTTAGGATCGAGGGACAGAAAACTTCAGCCTTTGAGATTTGCGAACAACTGGGCAAGGCGCCTGATTTCCTTTGCATTCCTGTCGGTAATGCGGGTAATATCACGGCTTACTGGCGCGGCTTCAAAGAGTTCCACCAGCTGGGCAAGATAAGCTCAAAACCTAAGATGCTGGGTTTTCAGGCCGCAGGCGCCGCGCCTATCGTATTGGGACATCCGGTGGAACAGCCGGAAACAGTGGCTACCGCCATCAGAATCGGCAACCCTGCCTCCTGGCAGTTCGCCGTCGATGCCGCCAACGAGTCTGAAGGAAAGATCAGCATGGTCTCTGACGCTGAAATATTGTCAGCCTATCGGACCCTTGCAGCGAGAGAGGGCATTTTCGCCGAACCTGCTTCCGCCGCATCTTTGGCTGGTCTCATCAAATATAGAGATCTTCTCCCCTCCGGCAGCACGGTGGTATGTATCCTCACCGGTAACGGGCTTAAAGACCCGGAGACTGCCCTGGAGACCGCCCCGGCTGGGCTCCAAAGCATTGAGGCTACGGAAGAAGCAGTATTGAAAGCAATTTCTTAGGGGAGGTCTTGTTGTGGTATTGGTCCGCATACCGGCTTCCTCTGCTAACTTGGGACCGGGTTTTGACTGCATGGGCGTTGCCTTAAACCTGTATAATTATATATCCATTGAACAGACCTCCGAACCTCTTAAGATAACGATGGGCGGGAAGTACAGGGAAGGCCTGCCTTTGGATGAAAGCAACCTTGTCTACCAGGCCGCCGTACATCTCTGGAAAAAGGCTGGTTTTAAACCCCAGGGAGTAGCTTTACACCTGGTCAACAACATCCCGCCCTCCAGCGGCCTGGGCAGCAGCTCTGCAGCCATCGTCGGCGGGCTTTTCAGCGGCAACCTTTTGGCCGGCTCCCCTCTGACCAAGGAAGAACTGCTGGTTCTTGCAGCGGAATTGGAAGGCCACCCCGACAATGTAGCTCCCGCTCTTTTGGGCGGTACGGTACTTGCCGTAATCCAGGAAAGTGGTCAGTGTGTTTATTGCTCTCTGGGAAGCATGGAAGGACTTAAACTCGTGGTGGTCGTGCCTGAGATGCAGCTTTCCACCGACTTGGCGCGCAGCCTGCTGCCCAGCCTGGTCCCCAGGTCCGACGCTGTCTGGAACGTGGCCCGCACCGGCTTACTCGTAGCGTCTTTGCTGACAAAAGACTATGCCTTGCTCAAGAGCGCTATGGATGACCGTTTGCATGAACCTTACCGGGCAGAAGCTATCCCTGGCATGCCTGATGTTCTGGCTGCAGCCAGAGAAGCCGGGGCTGTCTCAGCGGTGCTCAGCGGGGCAGGACCCACCCTGATTGCTTTTGTGCCTCAGTCAACCGATGAAGTGAGGGTTGGCGAGGCTATGCGCAGTGTATTTCAGGTTAACGGCTTGCAGTCTGAGATTCACTACCTTAACCCCGATCGCACCGGCACAGTTCAATTGGACAGTGACGAATTCCAGCTGGAGCAGCTATAGCTTAACTGGCAGAATGAGATATGCATTTGCCTGCAAAAGGGGGCAGACCTTAAGGTCTGCCCCCTAAATTAGTTATTTTGCTTTTCTTTTCGGAGTAATAGTTATGGCGCAATCAGGGCAAACAAGTTCGCAGATCTTGCAACCTGTGCATTTGGAGTCCTCTTTCACTTGGACAGCAGGTGTACCGTACACGCCCAGCTTATCTGACCACTCTATCACTTTGACCGGGCACTTCTCCATGCACAGCCCGCAACCTTTGCAGAGTGTGGGAAATAGGGTGAAATAGGCCTTCTCTCCCTCAATAGTATAAGAATTGCTTTTTAAATCCATCACCGTTTACTCCCCCCTTAAAGCACTGCGCCAATGAGTTCCGCCCCACGCTCAAGAGCTTTGTAGTTAAGCTCTCTTAGTTCCGGGTTTTGCTCAAATTTGTAGCCCAGCTTCTTTTCCAGTGCCTTTTTCACCTGGTCCAAGGTCATTACCCCGGTGGCCTTGATCGTGGCACCCAGAATCACTACATTAAATACCCGTGGATGAAGTTCATCCTTGGCAACCTTCAGTGCCGGAATCCCCAACACCTTTACCGGAGGTCCTGGCAAATCATCCTCTATCCCTGTTATAGAAGCATCATAAAGAAAAACGGTTTCCGGGCCCGCGTACTGGGCGCACCTTCTGACAGCCCTGTCACTGAGCGCAATTACTATGTCCGCCTTTTCGAATTTAGGCGCTCCAATTCTTTCATCCGATATCTGGCAGAAGGCGATAGACACGCCGCCTCGCTGCTCAACTCCAAAGTTCGGGATGTAGAGCGCTTCTTTCCCTTCATCATAGGCTGCATCTACCAGGATACCGGCAACCGACTGGACCCCTTGGCCGCCCTCCCCGGCTAGAGCAATCTTAACCAGTTTAGCCACAGCTATTCCTCCTTCGCGGGTACTTTAAGCTCTCCAACTTTAAAGTACTTGGTCATTTCGTCTTCCAGAAAACTCCAAGTGTCTTTGGCATTGGTACTCCAGTTGGTCGGACAGGTCGAAAGGGCTTCAACGAAGGAAAAACCTGTACCTGCTATTTGTGTTTCCAAGGCCTTTTTGATCATATTCTTCAGCTGTGACAGTTTCCCGACGGTACCCCTTGCGACATAAGCCCCCTCGCGGGTGATAGCCGCAACCATTTCGGGCCCCTGAGTCGGATACCCTGTTTGGCTGATTTCCCTGCCGTAAGGAGAAGTTTCTGTTTTCATGCCGGGCAGAGTAGTAGGAGCCATTTGTCCGCCGGTCATGCCGTAAACAGTATTATTAACGAGGATAGCCGTGATACGTTCATTCCTGGCGGCGGCGTTAACTAAGTGCTGGGAGCCGATGGCATAACCGCCGCCATCACCCATATAAGCTATGCCAATCCTGTCCGGGCGAGCCCGTTTAATACCTGTTATAACGGGTGTAGTGCGGCCGTGATGGGTCTGCATTGTATCAACATTGAAGAAATCATAGGCCAGAAGAGAACAGCCAATATCACAACCAAAAACTACCCTGTCCTGAATCTGCAGTTCGTCAATGGCTAGTCCAAGGGCCTTCAAAACTAATCCGTGGCCACAACCCGGGCAAAATTTATGTCCTTTAGTCTCACGCCGCCAGCATTTTGGCATTGAAATGTCGAATTCCACTCTCAAACCCCTCCCTACTTAATCAGGCTCTGGACTTTCTCAACAATTTCCTCGCTAGAAATACCTATACCGGGCCTAAACATCGGTTCAATCGGAATTGTACTGCCGTAAATTGAATCCTTGACCAGCCTGGCAAGCTGGCCTTGGGCAGATTCTACCATAAGCAATTGCTTTGCTCCTTTGATGCTCTGCTTCATGGGCTCAACCGGAAAGGGCCGCAGGGTGATCGGACGGAAGTAGCCTGCTTTAATCCCAGCCTCACGCAGTTGGCTTACCGCCACTCTGGCGGACCGGGTTACTACGCCGTGGCAGACAATTATTATCTCAGCGTCTTCACACTCGACAGCCTCATGTTCCTCGACCTCAGGCCACATCTCCTCGTAGGCCGCTTGCAGCCCTTTAACAACCTCATAGAGTTCTTCTTCGGTATTCCGGGTATTGGTCATATGAACAGGCGGACGGTCAACACCAGGAACCCCCTCTTTCCCAAGCGTGGGTACAGTGGGAACCATTTCTATGCCTTTGGCTTCCGGATCATAAATTGTTAGAGGCTCACGCATTTTTGCCTGATAGCCGTCAGCCAGCACAAAGGTTGGGAACCTGTGTTTCCAGGCGGTATTGAAGGCCTTAATGGTATAATCAAACAGTTCCTGGTGGGTGGCGGTGCTGTAGACAATGCGGTAACCTTCTCCGTTGCCGCCGAAAGTGGTCAGGGTGACTTCCTGCTGAGAATAGATTACGGTTGCGGTAGAAGGCCCACCCCTCTGTTGAATAATGAATACTGCAGGCACACGATACATTTCGGCCATGGACATTGGTTCCTGCATTAAGGTGTTCCCAGGCCCGGACGTACCTGTAAATGCCCGCGCCCCGATAATGGTACCGCCGATAGTGGTGAAGCCGGCAGAAATTTCGTCCTCGGTCTGGAGGAATTTCTTGCCATGCTTTGGAGCAAGACGGGACCAGTAGTGCATTATCTCATTTTGCGGGGTAATTGGGTAGCCATACATGATATCGGCTTGGGCTGCTAACGCGCCCCAGGCCACGACTTCATTACCCGTCATGAACACTCGCTTTTCTCCCTGAATCGGTTTTTCTGCCATTCCGGTTCGCACCTCCTAAAAATTTAAAGACCAGTGTAAAAGGGTTCAACACCCGTATTACCAAAAAGTTCTCTGCATGTGCCGCTTCAAATACCTGACCTGTGTCCCTGTGACATCAACCTCACCCAAGTCTTCTTTTAACCCCTCGTCAGCGCAGGTAGCCACTAAGGGAAGTCCGAGCATTGAGGCTGCCCTGCTTACCACCCTTGCCCCTTCTTGCACGAACCCAACAACCGTTTCATCGCCAAGATGGCTGTTATTGATCAGACCATGTACGGGGCCCAGGGCTTTCACATAATCAACAATATCCTCTACTGAGGCAGTCATCGGTCTCGCTGTGTTTACGACCACCAAAATCTGCAAATCAGGGTCTTGCCAGGAGCCTTCCACCAGGTTCAGCGCCTTACTTCCTTTAACCCCATAACCAACGTCCATAATCACGTGACCTGGGTTGGACAAAACCCACCGCATATCTGGCCGGACCACGGAGCCAGTCTCGCCGAACCCCAGGGTTTCGCCTGTAGTCCAGGCTATTACATTCAGCCCTTTGGCTTTCAGCTCTTCCCGGATTGGCCTTAGGGTATAAAAAGGTTCCACAAAGTCCAAGTCGGCTAATGTAACCATTTCTTTCTCATTCAGCAGCTCCAGTGCCCTGTTGATTGCACATTCACTCTTACCACTGGCGTATTCGCCCACATAGGCTTCCACTATTCTAGGCACCGGCACTCCCCCATTGGCTCCTCATCACTGATGAGTGCTTAAAAAAATTATAGCAGTTATCGAAAAAATCTGCAATAGATTTTTTTCTTATCATAGGCTATACTTTTTTCATTGTCGGTTCATTAGGTTAATGATATAATGTCTACCAGGGGTGTAAAAGTATCCACGTTAGAAGGACTGGGCCGGGCTTCTCAATCCAGCACCGCCCGTGCCGCAACAAAAAAGGAAGGCGATTTAAGGCAATGCTAGTAGTACAGAAATATGGCGGCAGTTCCGTTGCCAATCCGGAGCGGATCCGCAGCGTGGCCGGCAGGGTTGCGGATGCCCATGCGGCGGGAGATCGAGTGGTGGTTGTAGTCTCTGCCATGGGGGATACAACCGATCAGCTGATAGATTTGGTTCATGAAATTACCGATAAGCCTCCGGAGAGAGAGATGGACGTACTCTTGTCGACCGGAGAGCAGGTTTCGATAGCCCTTCTTGCTATGGCCCTCAAAGAACTGGGCAAGCCCGTGGTTTCGTTAACAGGCGCCCAGGCTGGAATTTTAACCGACAGTTCCCACACGAAGGCAAAGATCTTGGAGATTTCCTCTTCCCGCGTCCTCGAAGAGCTCGGCCGGGGCAATATAGTTGTGGTTGCCGGATTTCAGGGGATTGACGAGGCGGACGATATCACCACGCTCGGACGGGGCGGCTCTGACACTACAGCGGTTGCCCTTGCGGCAGCTTTTAAGGCAGACCTTTGTGAGATATACACCGATGTGGACGGCGTTTATACCACTGACCCTCGCCTGGTACCCGAAGCCAGAAAACTGGATGTTATCTCGTATAATGAAATGCTTGAGTTAGCCAGTCTGGGGGCTGCCGTGCTTCACCCCCGTTCGGTGGAATTGGGTATGAAATACGGTATTCCCATTCACGTCCGCTCAAGTTTCAACAATCACCCTGGAACAATCGTAAAGGAGATAAATGACACTATGGAAAAATCTCTTGCAGTGACTGGCATCGCCTATGATCTAAACGTAGCAAAGATCGGCCTCTACGATGTTTACGACCGCCCGGGCATAGCTTATCGGCTTTTTCACGCTCTGAGTGAAGAAAAAATCAATGTGGACATGATAATTCAAAGTGCAACCCGCGATGAGATAAATGATATCTCTTTTACGTGCTCTCAGGTTGATCTGCAAAAAGCCCTCCAGGTTATAGAGAGGCTGCTGCCGGAAATAGGAGCGAACGGATTTGCCGGTGATGACAATGTGGCTAAGGTTTCTATAGTCGGGGCTGGCATGGTCAGCAACCCGGGTGTTGCATCCATGATGTTCAGCGCCCTCTCGGAAGAAGGCATCAACCTGGAGATGATCAGCACTTCCGAGCTCAAAGTGTCGTGCATTATTAAGGCTTCGGAGGCAGAAAGAGCCGTGACCGCCTTGCACAGGAAGTTCAACCTGGCTAAAGGCGCATAAGCCCAAACAATGATTTCTAAAAAACTCGGCAATCTATTGCCGAGTTTTTTTTATTGGTTGTTGTCATTGTCCATAGTCCAGAATTTCTGCACGTCTTCAATCAGGCTTTCAATGTGTTGGACCATAGCCTGCTCCGCTTTCTCCGGGTCGCGCTGCTTGATCGCCTCCAATATTTTGCTGTGCCCGATGGCCAGCTTTCCGCCAACTGTTGTGCGGATATATTCCAAGGTGGGCGACAATTGGCCATCATGTCTAATAAGATCCAAAGCTGCTGTGAGCACCTTGTTTCTTGCTGACAAAGCAACCAACTCATGAAATCTTACGTCTTGTTCAGCAGTTATTCGTTTTATGGCTATATACTTTTCTTGTTCCTGGCAGACAGATTCCATGAGGCGGATTTCTCCTTCCGTAGCATGTTCAGCCGCCAACCTGGCCAGTTCCCTTTCGATTGCCCGCCTGGCCACCAGTATATCAATTAAATCCTCTTTCTTTTTAGAATCCAGGGTCTTGAGAAACCGGTTACCGTAAGTCTGGCGGTGCTGGAAGCTTCTCATTTCCTCCAACTTCTGCTTGCCGCTGCTGGTAATAACACGTCCTTGAAATCCCAGCCTCTGGGTCAAATCCTTGTTATCCATCTCACTCAAAACCCGTCCGACCGTGGCTTCGCTAATCTCCACGCCCCTGGCGGTTAAGAGCTGCCGGAGCAGG
The DNA here is from genome assembly GCA_021786555.1 of Bacillota bacterium. Lineage (GTDB taxonomy): Bacteria > Bacillota > Desulfitobacteriia > Desulfitobacteriales > JAJXUE01 > JAJZPO01. The sequence continues at coordinate 7,656 of JAJYNB010000271.1, forward strand.
CCGGACCCTACCGGTTCAGCCTTGTCCTCCAAAATAGACAGAATTTCGTAATAGTACTGTTGCCTTTCACTGGGCAATTAATTCATCTCCTTCAGAGTTGACCTATTCTTATAGTCCCAGGTCCTCTGCGACAATAATCACATGTATTCTGTCGTTATCAGCCGGCATTTGGCAGCGTATTACGGTGTAGCAGCGGCAAATCCTTTGAGGGGAATTACAGTCTGAACATACGCCGGTCTGGGCACAAGGTGTAGACCTGCCTAATCGTTTGGCCAAAGCCGGTGCGGCCTTCTGGCGCAGCCTTTGCCAGGCTGCTTCTTCACTTTCCACTATTTTGTTCTTGCCGGCTACCACGATTACTTTGTCCGGTCCAAACATCATAGCCGCAACCCGGTTTCCCTTGCCATCAATATTTACCAATTCTCCATTGCCCGTAATAGCGCTTGTACCGGTCAAATAAACATCTGTCAAAAGACTTTGTTTGCGGCGTTTCAAATTCTCCTCAGGCGATATACCCGCCTCAAACTGATCTATGACGTCGTACGCTCCGGAAACCAGCGAATCATAAATTCCCGTTTCCCGTAGGGTCAAAGAGTTCCCCATCCCAATTTTGGCCTGATGCGGGATTAGGCTCAGTGCCAGCGCTTTAGCCTCCTGCCGGTTTTCAACCATGTAAGCATTGATGTTATTTGCTTTGAACTTCCGTATCAACGTTTCCAATAGCGGCTGCCTCCGATACGCTTAAGACTGTTTATTGACCAACTGGTCCTTACAAAAATGCTCCGATCATCTCCAAGGGACTTTTTTCGCTAGGAATGTCCTGCTTCCTTGAGAGCAGCCAGAATCTTCCTGGGCGTAACCGGAAGGGAAAAAAACCGGACCCCTGTTGCATCGCAAACAGCGTTCAAGATTGCCGGCGTAACGGGCACAGTCGCGACCTCAGATACTCCTTTAGCTCCAAACGGTCCGCTCGGTTCAGGATCCTCAATCAGAATAGTCTGAATCTCGGGAGCGTCGAAAATGGTCGGTACCTTTAACTGCCCAAAAGTCCGGGTGACAGGTAGCCCCTTTTCCAGGTAAAACCCCTCTGAAAGCGCGTAACCTAATCCTTGCAGACAGCTGCCTTCGATTTGGCCCTCAATTTTTTGGGGATTGATGGCTAAGCCGCAGTCATGAGCGGCTATAATCTTCAGTACTTTAACATTTCCTTTATCGTCTACCTCTACAACTGCTGCCTGGGTAGTATAGGCATAGGCGGGGTAGTTCCGGTATTCCTCAGCCGGCACCGTCCTCTTTGCTGCTTTATCCGCTAATGCATAAGTTTTAGGAGCTGTGTATGTATAGGACACATCAATCGGCCCTGCCTGAGCAAGTGTGGCCAGCGAAACACTTTTAAGGCCGGTACGGTCAGTGATTTTAGCTCCGTCCAACTCGAGATCAGTTATCGGAACACCAATCAGCTCAGACGCTTTTGCCAACAACCTTGCCTTAAACTCCCTGGCACCCAATTCTACAGCCTTGCCGCTAATGAGAGTCTGCCTTTCACCGACCGCCCCGCCGTGACGGATGGTAAGTTCAGTGTCTCCGGTAATAATATCCATAATGTTTTGCTCTATGCCTAACACCTCTGCTGCTATTTGCAGCAGTGCCGTGCGAATGCCCTGCCCCATGTCAACTGCGGAAGCCCTGAGCATTACCCTGCCGCCCGGCTGCAGGCTGAAAATTGCACCTGCGTCATCGACCTTGCCCTTGCCTGCACCGACGTTCTTGAACCCGCTGGCAATCCCGATGCCAATCTTCTTGCCTTGGGACCGCAGGGTGTTGACAAATGGCATTTCCCGCTGTAGGGCGTCCCGGGCAGCCCTGATAGTTTCCTCAATAGCTACACTCGCAGTTAAAATCTCACCGGATATAGTTTTGTCCCCTACGCGGAGGGCATTTTTAAGCCTTAGTTCGAATGGATCCATCCCGAGCCTGCGGGCGCAATCATCCAACAGTGATTCAATTGCCACTGCCGCCTGGTTAATCCCAAATCCCCGGAACGCGCTGGCGTTGGCGTTATTCGTAAATACTGCCCAGCCCTCCACCCTAAGGTTGGGGACACGGTAAGGGCCGCAGGAAAAGATACAGGCTTGGTCGATAACTCTGGGGCTTAAGGCTGTATAGGGACCGGCATCGGAGAGAAGCTTGGCGTCAACAGCTACAATTCCACCATCTGCGTCAACTCCCACCCTGTAATCCATCCAGTATGCATGCCTTTTGGTGCTTAACCGCAGCGACTCTTCCCTGGATAAAGTAATTTTCACCGGACGCCTCAGGTGATAAGCCCCCAGCGCAACCAAAGCCTCGACCGTATTGTCCAGCTTGCTGCCGAAGCCCCCGCCCAATGGGGTAGCTGTTACCCTGACTTGACCCTCAGGTAAGTTAAGCACCGCACTGATTTGTTTTCTAAGCTCAAAAGGAAACTGAGTAGGAGCCTTGACTGTAATTTTCCCGTCATCACCAACGAATCCCACCGCAGCCTCCGGCTCCAAATAGGCGTGCTCAACAACAGGAGTCTCAAAGCGGCCTTCTACAATCACCTTAGCCTGTTCAAAACCCGAATTAATATCCCCAACTTCGTGCACCAGATGCTTGGCTATGTTTCCCTGAGGCTGAAGTTTGGGGGCATCAGGCTTCAGGGACTCCTGGCACGAAAAGATTCCAGGCAGAGTGCGGTAGTCGACCCTGACCTCCCGGGCAGCCGCTTCAGCCGCAGCAGGCGTTTCCGCATAAACCACTGCAATTACATCTCCCATGAAACGAACTCTGTCCTGACACAACACAGGCTGATCGGGAGTCAAAGACCCCATTCCGTTATGTCCGGGTATGTCCTTTGCTGTAAATATCGCAGCGACGCCCGGCAGCCCTTCTGCGTCAGTCTTGTCTGCGGCAAGAATTTCCGCATGGGGGTGGCTGCTCCACACAATTTTGCCAAAAAGCATATTTTCCATGTATATGTCATCGGCGAACACCAGACAACCGTTTACTTTCTCTTGTCCGTCCTTGTCCGGCGCTGACCAGCCTATTCCAAGTTCATAACCTGTTACGTTTACCTCTGCAGGATGTTTCAGCCAGCGAGCAGCCAGTTTCACTGCAGCAATAATTTTTACGTATCCCGTGCAGCGGCAGATGTTGTCCTTTAGACCTTCGAGGATTTCCTCATCCGAAGGTTCAGGGCTGATTGTCAATAAGGAATGAGTCGAGACGATTAAGCCTGGGGTGCAAAACCCGCACTGCACCGCCCCACTGGCCAAAAAGGCTGCTTGGATAGGGCTGAGTTCCCCCGGTTTACTCAGGCCCTCTATGGTGGTCACCCGCTTCCCGCCTAGTCTTGTCAATTTAACCAGGCAGGATTTGGTGGCTTTGAGCTCCACCAAGACCATACAGGCACCGCAGTGATTAGTACTGCAGCCGTTTTTGGTCCCTGTTAAGCCCATCTCATCCCGCAAAAACCGTAGAAGGGTTGTCTCCGGCGCCACCTGTGCAAAGACAGGCTTGCCGTTTAAAGTGAACTGAACACCGACTTGTTCGCTCAAATTTATTACCCCCCACTCATCTAAGTTTTTGTGGTCCGCACTGAACGCGAGTCATCTTTGTCCAGGCTAATTACCCAGCCCTTTTTAATAGATAAATATTAGAATTACGCCTACAGACACTAATATTGCCCCGGCAAGCAGGCTGTTAGAAATCCTTTCTTTGCTCCCCAGCATGATATTGGTTAGAGCTATGGTAAAAAGCGGTTCCAAGCTGGCAACCACATTGGTTATCGTTACTGTGACGTACCTCAAGGCCAGAAACAGACATAAAATGGCCACCCCGGTACAGATTCCAGAGTATATGTAGTCGACGGCCTTCTTACTGACCATCTCGCGCCAGGGTATTGCCTTACGTCTGAAGTAAAAGGAGAACAGTGTCAGAGAAAATGCTGTCATAGAGCCTAAAAAGGCCCCGGCAAGAGAAAATGGCCATACCTGCATTCCCAACTTTCTGGTAGTCATGCCAATTCCGAATGACAACCCGCTCCCTATACCTATTAAGACTCCCACCAAGGTCGCTGATTTTCTTCCAGCGGGATTTCCATGCCCCACAACATTTCCTAATGACACCACTAATATCCCGAGCATACAGACTAAGGCTCCTATCATTGAGCCCAAGCCAACTTGCTCACCCAGAATTAAAGTTCCGATCAGCAGGGTAAAGATTGGAGACGTTACCTTAAATGTGGACGCTTTGGAGGGTCCGTTAATTTTTACGCTCTCAAAGAGCAAATCCCTGCCAAAGTACGAGGTTGCAACTCCTGAAACAATAAACCAAAACACTCCCTGCCAGGTCAACGGAGGCCAGTTCCCGGCCAGAAAAACAAGCAGCATTCCCAGGCCGTTGAATACGTTGTTTACCATCAAGGTAATTATCATGCCGCTGTCCTTATCCATTTTGTCCAGCGCACGTCTATTAAAAATGTTGCTAAACGCAAACAGTATAGCATTACTTAAGGCTAAAAGCTCCCCTATCCTCTCCACTGCATCACCTCGTCCCGGGAAGTCCCATATGTAACCTCAAACCTAACAAAAGCGTGCCTGACACTACAAGAAATGGGCCGGGCGGGTGTTAGCGCAAAACACCCGACACTACCCGGTGATCAGAAGTTGTACCTCAATCCAAATGGCAGGCTGCGAAATGTGAACCTTCTCTTTCCCTTAGCTCCGGTTCTTCCTGGCGGCAGCGATCCATGACGTAGCAGCACCGCGTGTGGAACCGGCACCCGGATGGCGGATTAATGGGGTTGGGCACATCCCCTTCGAGAATTATGTGGTCCTTTTTAGCACCGGGACTTGGAATGGGGATTGCGCTTAGAAGGGCCTGAGTATACGGATGTTGGGGTCTGGCAAACAAAAGAGATTTGGGAGCCAATTCGACTAATTTTCCCAGATACATAACCCCTACCCTGTCACTGATGTGCTTCACCACACTCATATCGTGGGCGATGAACAGATAGGTCAGGTCAAACTCTTGCTGCAGGTCTTCCAGAAGATTGATGATCTGGGAGCGGATGGACACGTCAAGAGCAGATACAGGCTCGTCCGCAACAATCAACTTGGGTTTTACGGACAGGGCCCGTGCTATCCCAATCCGCTGACGCTGGCCGCCGCTTAATTCCCTGGGGAAAGAATATATGTGGTTTGGTCTTAACCCAACAGCCTCCAGCAGTTTCTTCACAATCTGCTCTTTGGGTGTCCCTTTGTCTATACCGTGAATCTGCATGGGCTCGGCAATCAGGTCCCCCACGGTCATGCGCGGGTTCAGTGAAGCCATTGGGTCTTGAAAGACGATTTGCATCTCTTTGCGCAGGCGGCGCATTTCTTCGGAGCGCAAATTGTTGATTCTTTTACCGCAGAAATTAATATCTCCGGAGGTCGGCTCAATCAAGCGCAAAATCATCCTGCCGGTTGTGGACTTTCCACAGCCGCTCTCGCCAACAAGTCCCAAGGTCTCCCCTTTTGATATGTTAAATGAGACATTCTCAACAGCGTGCACCACACCAACCTGTCTGCCCAAGAACCCTTTGGTTATCGGAAAGTGTTTGGTCAAATTCTTTACTTCCAGGATTAATTCCGTCTCGGATTTAAGCTTCTGCAGTGGCAGCGACATCTGCTTCACTCCCCTCTACTCCTGAAGCACGCCAACAGGATACCCATTGACCGGGCTTAGGTGATACCAGCGGAGGCTGTTCCGTCCTGCACCTTTCATCTGCATATTGGCAGCGCGGATGGAACCGGCACCCTTCGGGCATCCGTGCCGGGTTTGGAATACTACCCGGAACAATAGTAAGCCGGTCACGGGTCTCGTCCAGCCTGGGAATTGCCGAAAGCAAGCCCTCAGTATAAGGATGTGCCGGGTGATTAAACAACTCGTTTACATAGGCGACCTCGACGACTTTACCCGCATACATCACAACAACCCGTTGACAAACCTCTGCTACTACACCAAGGTCGTGAGTAATCAACATGATGGCGCTTCCCACCTTATCCTTGGTATCCAGAATCAGGCGCAATATCTGAGCCTGAATGGTTACGTCAAGGGCTGTGGTAGGTTCATCAGCGATAAGCAGTTTCGGCTGGCATGAAAGGGCCATGGCCACCATCACCCGCTGCCGCATTCCCCCGGACATTTGAAACGGATAATCATGGACTCGCTTTTCAGGTGAAGGAATGCCCACCAGTTTCAGCATATCCACAGCATGCTCCAAGGCCTGGTTTTTGCTTACTTTTTGGTGCAGCATGATATTTTCCATTATCTGATAGCCAACTGTGTAGGCCGGATTCAAGGAACTCATGGGCTCCTGGAAAACCATTGAAATATCCTTACCCCGGATAAGCCGCATCTCTTTTTGGGTCTTGGCCAGAAGGCTCTCATTCTCAAAAACTATGTCGCCGCCAGCGAAGTATCCTGGGGGTGAGGGAATCAACCGCAGGATGGACATGGCCGTAATACTCTTGCCGCTGCCCGATTCTCCAACAATGCCTAAGATTTCTTTCGGTCTGATATGGAGACTTGCTCCATCTACCGCTTTAATAACCCCGCCTTCTTCGCTGCGGAAGTAGGTCTTAAGGTTTTTTACTGACAACAGAGGGGTAACATGTTCCAGAATATCATGTGGCTGTTTCATCGTCTAATCCCCCTTACCCCGATTGCCCTTTTTGCAGAGGGTCTACAGCAGTGGTAAGCCAGTTAGAGAAAACATTCAGTGCCAAAACCGTTGCTGCAACCAAAATTCCCGGGTATATAATCAACCACCAGGCCATCGGGAAGTACGTTCTCCCCTCCCCGATCATCAGTCCCCACGAGGCTGTTGGCGGCTGGATGCCGTAGCCGAGAAAACTCATCATCGCCTCCGCCCCGATTATCCTGGCGACCTCCAGCACGAAAAGCGTCGTAATAGGGGCAAGAATATTGGGAAGAATGTGTTTAAGCATTACCTTGATGGGTCTGACCCCAATAGCCTTGGCAGCTTCGACCATAGGCCCATCCCGGAAGGTTACGACCAAACTCCGGGCCAACCGGGCAAACACCATCCACCCGTTAAAGGCAAACGCCTCAATTAAATGCAGTTCACTGGGGCCCAGCACCATTACAAACACCAAGGCCACCAACATGCCCGGAAAGGCAAACTGAATGTCTACCAAGCCCATGATTATGGTGTCGGTTTTACCACCGGCGTAACCGGCCAACAGGCCCAAAAAAACCCCTACGGCAGATGAAAACACTACCGTTATAAAGCCAACCCTTAACGATACCCGTCCACCCCAAATCAAGCGGCTTACCATGTCCCTTCCCAGCGCGTCTGTCCCCAAAATATGGCCTGGGGAGACGCCGGGAGCTTTGAGCCTGTTAAAGATGTCACCGGTGGTAGGGTCATAGGGCGAAATAAGCGGAGCAAGTATAGACATCAAAAAAATGAGGATCAAGAAAATAAAGGCGAATAGAGCCAGACGGTCCTTCACCATCTTCCTGGCCAACCGGCGCAGGCCGTAAAAGCGCGGCCGGCTGTCTCTGATGTCCACGGACTGATCCAGAGCCACGGTTAAATTTGCCATTATCCCACACCTCCTTTATTTAAACTTTAGCCGGGGATTGAAAAACGGATACGTCATATCAATCAATAAGTTTATCAAAGTGATGCATGTGGCTATCACAAAGGTCAAAGCCTGGATTAAAGGGAAATCCTGCTGGCCAATTGAATCCACGACCAGACTTCCGATGCCCGGCAGGCCAAACACAGCTTCGATGGCGATGGCGTAGCCGGCAATAATCCGCCCCAGTTCCCAGCCGGACATAGTAACAATGGAAATACCGGCGTTTTTCAGAGCATGCCTGACTACCACCCAGAATTCGAGCAACCCCTTGGAACGGGCGGTCACGACATAAGGTTCCCGCAATTGTTCCAGCATGGCCGTGCGTACGATCTGGGTTATCCTGCCGAGTGGCAGGACCGCCATTGTGATTGCCGGAAGCACCAGATACCGCCAATCTCCGACACCCGAGGTGGGCAGCCAGTGTAGAGTGTTGGCAAAAATCAGGATGAGCACCAGCCCAAGCCAGAAGTTAGGCACACAAATTCCGAACATTGACAGGGTAGAAGTCACCTTATCCAGCAATGACCGAGGCCTAAGGGCGGACAGTACACCAAGCGGGATGGCGAAAATTAGTGCAAGGGCCATGGCTATACCGGAGAGTTCCAGGGTAAAGGGCAGCCTCTCCAAGGCGACTGATAGAGCAGGCTGCTGTTCATACCATGATTCCCCAAAGTTCCCATGAAAGACCCCAGTTATGAACTCGCCCAGTTGAGTCAAAATCGGTTTATCGATACCTAATTGATGTGCCAGTCTCACCCGGTCGGCCGCAGTGGCGTTAAGCGGCAGCATGACATCGACCGGGTTTCCGATGACCCTGGTGAGGATAAACACCAGCAGGGATACACCGGCTATTACTACCACAGCACCTAACAGTTTTCGCAAAATGTACTGGGCCACGGTTGTCCCCTCCTTGGTTAGTTTCAAATCGGCTCGTTCAGCCCGGCTACGGCCAACAAGAAGGGGTAGGAGTTCTTCCTACCCCTTAGTCAGCGTGGGTACCCTTACTTGAAGCTCATTTCAAAGACTGCCAGTCTGCCATCTTCGCGTGGTTGATAGACCACGTCTTTGGCCATTCCGTCAATATCCCTGATGTTAACACCATCGATCCAAGCGGGATCGTCATAAAGTTTTTGGGCGATATCATTATACAACTGGGTACGTTTCTGTGTATCCATTTCGGTACGGGCCTGAATGATCTCCTGGTCCAAAGTATTGGGATAGGAGGAGCCTGGACCGGTAGAGAGCACATAGGTGCTGTAGGTACGGTCGGCATCAAAAATATCGTTGCTGTGGAAAGTAAAGATCATGTCCGGGGCTTTGCTGCGGTCAAACAGCACTTCCAGCCACTTGGAGAAAGCAAGCATTTTGACGTTGACATTGAATCCGGCATCTTTCAGCATTTGCGCAATAGCTTGTATTTGCTCACCGTCTTTGAGCCAACGGCCTTGTTCACCGACAAATTCGATGGGCTGCCCCTTGTAACCCGCTTCAGCCAACAACTGTTTGGCTTTGTTCAGGTCGAAGGGATAAGCCTTCAGGTTGGGGTCATACCCGGTATAGGTTGATTTAAACACCTGGCCCTGACCAATAGTGGCATAGCCTTGGTACAGCGATTTAGCGATTGCGTCCCAGTTGATCGCATAGCTGGCGGCCTGTCTGATTTTTGGATCCTTCATTACACCGCTGATGGCATTCATGCGTACCAGGCTGAACTCGAGCCCTTCAGCCGTTTTGACTTGAGGCAAACTATCCACATATTCAGGCAGCATAGTGGTGGCAAAGTCGACCTCACCATTTTTCAGCGCTGCTGCCCTGGTGGCATCTTCTTCGATAAAGCGGTATTTGACATTTTTAATAGCCGGTTTGTTGCCCCAATATCCGTCATAGGCTTGAAGCACAATGTTTTGGCCCTTGCTCCAGCTGACAACCTTATAGGGCCCGGTTCCCACTACCATAGTCGCAATCCCTTTGGAATCAGCTTCCATCGCCTTCTTGTTTAGAATCTCCAGCAGTGTCAGCCGGGTGGGCAGGATCGGGTCCGGTCCGTTGGTGATAATGTTAACTTCATAATCCCCAACTTTTTGTACGTCTTTGATAGTTGCAAAGTCGCCGGCAATGTTAGATTTGAAATTGGGATCGATTATTCTTTTAATGCTGTACACAACGTCGTCGGCGGTAAAGGGATTGCCGTTTTGGAAGGTGACACCCTTACGAAGTTTGAAGTCCCAGGTGGTACTGTTTACCTGGCTGTATTCGGTTGCAAGGCCAGGTATGGGTTTCAAGGTCTTGCCATCCATGAGCAGCAGTCCCTGAACTACGTTGTCAGTAACTGCCCGCATGTTGCCGTCATCAGCAAACTGCACATCCATGGTGCTAGGCTCGTTGGGGATAGCGATGGTGATGGTGTCTTTTTTGGGTTGTGCTTTTGGAGCGGTGGTTCCTCCGCCTCCGCATCCAGTTAGTATCAGACCGGTAGCCATAACAAAGGTTAACAACATCAATGATACTGACTTAAACCTTTTCACAGTTGACTTCCCCTCCCTAATTCTTAAAAAAATTCTTAGGAATTTGTCCGGGTGTAATTAACAAGATTGCTTGTGAGCTATATTCATCACCCCTTCTTTCATTAATTGAAAAATGCTTTGTTTTTCAAGGAACCGTTAGGTCTGATGTTTATCACAAAACTTGCTGCGATTATGTACCAGTCAATTTCTGCCACTCCTCATCAATGATGAGTTATCAGACTTGTGTAAATAATAGCATTATTCAGAATTTTGTTCAATTATAATATTAAAATTTTGAAGAAAAATTAAGTTTCGTTAATCGAAATAAGTTATAGATACGTTTAATCATTAAATACAACAGTTTCCGCCAGTTTCTCACATCCTTCAGCAACTATGTCAAAGGCCGGTACATCAATTTTGGCCGCAACATTTGCCAGGAGGCTGTCCCTGTCTACAAAAGCAGGCTCATAGTTATTCGTTTCATAACGAAACTTGGGGTAATAAGGATTGACCGTGACCGCCAGCAGGGGTACCGCCCTTTTGTATCTGAAGACGCCGCCTCGGCGGTCAATCTCGGCCAGGAAATCGTGGACAAGCTCCAAATCGTTTCCGATAATGGTTTTGATGGGATCGGCAAACACATAGTTTGTTGAGTCTGGAAAGGGCATTTGCATCAGCTTCTTCAAGCACTGCGGCATGATCACCCCGGGACAGTAGAATCCCGCAGCCCGTGCTGCAGCCGGTTGGAGAGGACCTAATTGTCCCGGTTCCAATAATGATTGGTTGGTCCTGGCCAGGATTTCCCCGGCCTGATCCCAGACTATAGTCCTTGTAGAGTCCAGGAACTTCTCTGCCACTCCGTCTGACCCCGGGTACCGGCAAATCTTAGCGATATAATGAGCATGAGCTGCAAGTTCAGAGGTATCCAGCCTGAAAGCGGCTCCGGTGGCCAGAATCAGCCCGTCTGTCTCTACCATGGGTGAAATCCGGTTAAGGGCCCCGTCTACTACCACCAACTCAACGCCATTTTCATAAAGCCAGTGTTTCGCCTGCTTCAAATGGGTGCTTTGATTCGGTCCTGCGGTAACCAGCAAGCCCTCTCGCTCGACAACCCCGCAAACAAGCTTGCCCAGTGGTGTATTGATATCCAGCTGTTCCTTTACCCCAATCTTTGCGCTGCTAACTCCCAGGCATCTCTCAGCGGTGACGACCTTTATGCCCTTCGGCACATATATCCTTGGCTTAGGTAAGCCTGTAACATTATCGATGCTTTCCCCGTCATAACCAATACTGGTTAGACCCAGGTCAACTCCCCTGGCGTGAAAATGGTTTAAGAGCGCAACCGTAGCAGTTGTTTTGCCGGTGTTCTTGGCCGTACCCGCAATGCCGATGCTCTTTTTTGCTTTAATCATAGCGGGAAAACGGTATCCTTGCCGTTTCTGCCGGGATATGCTCCATCTTCCCGGCTGCCAAGTACCCCGTCATAGAGCGCTTGGACAAAATCGCCCTTCTCTGCTACCTTAGTCAACACTTCTTCAATGCCCGTCACAATTTGATCACGCCAAATCTCCATATCTTTGGTTGGGGCCAGACTTGTCTTGCCGAAGAAACGGAAACCTTCCCCGACAGCCCGCAGCGTATCAATCTTGGACGGAACACTAATCGGACCGCCGGAGTAGGCTTCATCGGAAGAAGCGATGGTTACTCCGTCAACACCCAGCAGGGCCGCGAGACTGGCATGGAAAGCCGTACTGGCTGAGGACTGGACCCGGTCTTCGGACTGAGTAAGAAAGCCTACCGGCGCGCCGGGCCAGATGGGCGCATCGATGATCTGGCCTAAGGCCATAACCTTTGCCGCGTTAAATTCTATGTAGTTGTCCTGCATTTGCAGGCCGACCATCACCTCGGGGGAATAGCAGAAAAGAGGCTGCAGAATCGGCCTGGCCCCCAACCGTACTCCCACGGCAGTGGTAATCAGCATACCGGCAAAAGCCTTATAGGCCGGTACGCCGCACAACTCTTCATTGGTCACCACGTCAAACGGCAGTCCATATTTGGCGGCATAACGCATAGCCCAAACAGCGTCAACCGTCATCCTAGCCGGGTCGGTGCCACCACCCAAAGAACCGTAACAGATGTTAATCTTGGTTAAATCCGCACCAATTTGTCCCGCCAGAACCACCGTCTCCGGAGTATTCAAACCCCGGTGTGCCCGAACTTGCCAGAGGGTACTGGGTTCCAGGGCCAGCTTGATGCGGTTCAGGTTAGCCGGCGTAATCACGGTGCCATCTTCCTGGTGAGTAAGGAACCCATCCAGAAGTCCTTCTGTCCTGGCTCCCCAGGATGGATCAAAGTGGACTACCCCATCAACTCCCCAAGCCTCACTCACCTTAATATGGGCTATATCCATGAATGGGCAGCCGGTACCGTATTGGTTAAAAACCAGCGGTTTAGTCCGGGAATGCTGCAGCTTGGGAACCCTCATCTCTTCCCTGGTGCGGCGCACATACTCTTCCAGGCCTGCAGCCTCTTCCCGCGTAAAACGTCTCGTTTTGGGATGGAAAATTCCTTTCTTGTAAAAGTTTTGCGCCAATTCACCGCAGTGGGCTGGATACTCTTGCAAGAAATCCGTCATCTGCTCGTAGTTCCGCCAGCGCTGAACATCCCACAGTTCATCCCGTATTGCTGCTCTTTTTACCCCAGGCGAAGTTTTACCTTCAGCCCAGCTGAGCACCATATCCGCAATCAACTCCAGCTTTTCTTTAATACCGTCGTGACGATATGCGTAGGAATGTCCCTGGGTGATATCATGTTTGGTTTTACCAGCCCGAAAAGAAGCCCCCTTATATTCCCTGCCCTCAACAAAAGCGACAGCTTCCTCTACAGTGGTCCCAGGCCCAAAACCGGCGTCAAATCCAAGCTCAGCAGCCAATTCCGGCCTGATTGCCATGCCGCCGATGCCCAGTTTTACCCTATGCCTGATTCCCATGGCGTCCAGTAAATCTACGAGACGGGCAAGTATTTCCGCCACCCCATAGCCCAAAGTTCTGCTCACCAGAACCGTATTGGCATCGGAATTGTATATTTCCTGGACAATTTCCTCTACGGGCAAATCAGGAGGTAGAAGAACAGTCTCATGACCGGCTTCATCAAGTCCGCGGCGGATCATTTTCAGGCCGACATCATGAACAGGATCCAGGGGCACGAGCATAATTTTCTTGCTGTTCATTTATGCCTCCTTGTCCCTGGGTTTTAACCAGCCATAAACGTCACCCGAGCGGTGGACATATGCCCTTCCCCGCACCCGGGCGCCAGGACCCTGAAACTGGCAAAACACTATATCCACATCGGTAAATCCCCAGTCCTTGATTAACTGAACGACAAGCTTGCGACCATCTTCTTCACTACGGCAGACCACAAAGGTTTCGATATCCACAGCGTCCATGATCAAATCAAGAATTCCGGGCATAGCAGTCCCTCCAGCCTTAAATTACCGCAGCTTTCCTTGTCACCAGAGGCCTGGCGAAAATGTTTGCCATACCGGCTTCCTCTACTCTGGTCTTAATTGCATCCACATCAGTGCTGTAAAGCCCTTTTTCAAGCATGCGGTCAAAATACACTGAGCCCGAGAAGGTATATTTCTTGCCGAGGCCTTCTTTAGCCTTCACTTGTTCACCAACATGGGCAATAGCGTCTCCAATCGCAAGCTCAGCAGGAATAACCAGAACCTCCTCGCCAACAGCATACCGCACAGCGTTGTACCCTGCCAGGGCTCCGGTTACGATTGCTTCTGTATGCCCGACCAACGGGCCGGCCTTTTCACCACCACAGAACAGGTTGTCCACTCCTTCAACATGAAGCGCATTGTCCCGGGGAGACATGGCCATATAACGCATGGAGTTGCCTAAACCGCCGGAATACGGATCCTCATAGCGTGCGTTTTCACAGCCGGGAATCTGCCGCAAAATATCCAGGGGATAAAAGGGTGACATCAGTTTGGCATGACCTGTATCCAACAATACAATATTGTCGTTAAACTCCGGCAGCGCATATTGTTGACAGGCCTTCTTGGCGAGAGCATCCATCCCTTTGCGCAGCTGCTGCGGAATTGGAATCACAGCTACCCCGGTAGTATTTAACTGCTCGTTAATCTCGTCGCTGAGTGACTCCTTGAGTATCTTGCAGGCCCCGCTCATGGCGCCAATCGAACCGTCGGCTTTGACTCCCTGGTATTCATTGGCCCCAGCTTTGGCGGCCACGCTGATTCTGCCGCCATAGCTGTGGCAGCGCAGCACGCACATAGCACAGCCATTACCATATTTAGCACAATTGGCAAAGGGCCCGGCGGTACCTGTGGCATCAACGAACACATCACCACTCACATGTTCGCCGGAATCAAGAACCAGTTCCACAATGGTCATGTCCTGCATGACCACATCTTTAACGCGGCTTTGGGTCCGAATCTCAACACCCTTTTCGGTCAGCAGCCTTTTGATCGCCGGCTCTATAGTAGCTATGTTGTACAATGTGGCGTGCTTATGTCCGGGAAACTCCATGCCGGTATGTCTCGCATTATTATCTATTACGTAGAAAAGATCGCCCAGGCCCATGCTGATAGCCTCTTCCGCGGCAGTAAACCTGCCGTTATTGCGCATGATGCCCCCAACCAGTCCTGTACCCAACAGCATGTCCGTTCTTTCCAGTACAGTAACTTCGGCGCCGGCCTGAATTGCAGATACCGCCGCGCCTACCCCTGCCCAACCACCGCCGGCAATTACCACTTTTGCCATTTTTACTGTTCATCTCCAATCACAAACTAAACTCCAGAGTTAAAAAATTAATCTCTCCTGAATGAACCAAAGTTGGTAAAAAAAGTGAATAATGAGACAATTCCGACAATTG
>JAJYNB010000271.1:22747-23680 GCA_021786555.1 Bacillota bacterium
AGCAGGCAAAAATTCTTGCCCACTCATCATTGAGTTGTTTAAAATTCGATTCAAAAATAAAAATAAATTTTATACAATATTCGTTAAAAAATATTAAATTCCTGCATACTTACAAACAATTTCGACCAGACGAACCAATGCGCTGACTCCATAGCGGGTTTCTTTTTCCAGCAGTTGTCCTTCTTCGTCACAGGTGCCCAGGCCAGGTGAAATGTAAATATTTCCGTCATAGGCCACGGTAGGAATAACGCCCATAGCGTTCATGACCGTCTGCATGAGATTGGTGCCGGAATACATGTCTTCGATGGAGAAGATGGGTATGCCCAGCTTGCCGTTTTTCCAGGTTCCCTCGTAGTTAATCTCAACAGCTGTGGAATTGTAGGACTTAGAGATCACGATTCCATCCGAAAGTCTGGCAGGAAGCTTGGCGAACTCTTCTTTTACGATTTTTTCCAAGTCATCTACGGGTTTGGTAAGAATCTCGGGCTTGTCCCTGAGGACCTTGAGTGCCTGAACTTGGGATAACAGAGCCTCTTTGCCTGGATCAAAAGCGACATATGCGGCTTTGCCGTAGGAAGCGGTGGTGCCGTACCGGTCACCGTGCATACCCATAGCCCGGCGAATCGGAACCATGTACTCTTCTTTGCCGATGACCAGCCCGCTGGTGGCTGCCCCTGTAGCCTTATCCATGCTGTAGATAATAACGTCCGCACCGGTTTTTCTCGGATCCGAACCGACGAAAGGCAGCCCCCATGCATTGTCCTGCACGTAAGGTATGTTGTACTTGTGAGCCAGCTGCGCCAACAGCTTTTGCAGAATCGGGGTACCCTCTTCATCCTTTTCAGCATAACCGTACCCCGGGGTTTCATAGGCGAGCGAAGTAATGCCGGTAAGCATTGTCTTATGGATATCCGCATGGAAAGCAATCTGCTC
>JAJYNB010000240.1 GCA_021786555.1 Bacillota bacterium
TGGGATGAATATTTTTTGGAAATTACCGACGTGGTAGCCAAACGGTCCACCTGTTTGCGCCGCCGCGTCGGAGCTTTGATAGTCAAGAACCGGCAAATTTTGAGTACCGGTTATAACGGGGCTCCCAGCGGGCTCATGCACTGCGGAGAACGGGGCTGCCTCAGGGACCGGCTGCAGATACCATCGGGACAACGGGCCGAATTGTGCCGGGCGGTGCACGCGGAGCAAAATGCCATGATTCAAGCCGCCCGCCACGGGGTTTCTGTTGAAGGGGGAACCATCTATGTCACCACCCAACCCTGTGTCCTATGCACCAAACTTGCTATCAACGCCGGCATACGGCGTGTAGTTTACCGGGGTGAGTACCCTGATGAAATGTCCCTGGAGATGCTGGCGGAGGCCGGTGTGGAACTGGTCCGCCTGCCTGATCCAAGTCCATAACCGAGGTGCTTTGAAGTGACTAAGCTGAGGATAATGACAGTGTTTGGAACCAGACCGGAGGCTATAAAAATGGCTCCGGTAATCAGAGAACTGCAGAACCGGCCGGGTGAGGTCGAAATAATAGTATGCGTAACAGCCCAGCACCGGGAAATGCTGGATCAGGTATTGGATCTGTTTGGCATCAGGCCTGACTTCGATTTAAATATTATGCAGGCTAATCAGACTCTGCATGATATTACCTCCCGTGCCCTGCTTGGACTTAGAGACGTTATCGCCGAGGTAAAACCTGACATGATTTTGGTCCATGGGGATACTACCACAACCTTTGTGGCTGCCCTGGCCGGTTTCTATGCGCAGATCCCTGTGGGGCATGTGGAAGCAGGCTTGCGCACAGGCAATAAGTATTCTCCCTTTCCCGAAGAAATGAATAGGAGGTTAACCGGGTCTATCGCTGACCTGCACTTTGCGCCTACCTCCACTTCAAGAAACAATCTTCTTTCCGAAGGAGTAAAGTCAGACAGGATTTTTATCACCGGAAACACGGTTATAGACGCTTTGTTGCTTACAGTGCAAAAAGATTATACTTTTAGGGACCCGGTTTTAAGCTCTCTGGACTACTCAAGCAGCAAAATAATTTTGCTGACCACCCACAGGCGCGAAAACCTGGGCGAGCCAATGCGCAACATTTATCTGGCCCTGAAACAGGTGGTTGAAGAACACCCTGAGGTTCAGGTGGTATTTCCAATGCATAAAAATCCCCAAGTTAGGGAAGTAGTAAATAGTGTTTTAGGCAGAATGGACAGAGTGCATTTAATTGAACCTTTAGATTACCAGCCCTTTGTCAATCTTATGGCCAGATCCTACATCATCCTGACCGATTCTGGAGGGGTGCAGGAGGAAGCTCCGTCATTTGGCAAACCGGTGCTGGTTCTGCGGGATACCACTGAAAGGCCGGAAGCGGTTGAAGCTGGGACAGTGCAGCTTTTGGGAACAAGCAAGGATACTGTTTATACGGCTGTGAAAAGCCTGATTCTCAACCCGGAAGATTACGCCAGGATGGCCAATGCCGTAAATCCCTACGGGGACGGAAAAGCGGCCCGCCGGACCGTGGACGGAGTCCTCTACCACTTCGGGCGAACCAGCAGCTCTCCGGAACCTTTCGGCTCCAAAGGAATATTCAAAATATCTCCAGCCCTATTTTGAAAAAATTTGTAGTTTTAAAGCAGGAATTCGAGCAAGCCCGTTGAACTCTAAATATCAGCCGTTCACGACGTTGTTTTTACAGTTGGCTGGACTTGAGTACAATATACAGTCCTGGAGCCAGGGATACGTGCACTGTCAGGATACGGTTGCGTGTCTGGCCCTTTTTTGTTGCAGATCTGTTCCCACACTGTTCGGGGGAATGAGGATCAATGATGAAGAATAAAGTGGTCCGTTACATGGCCCTTGGGTCGAGTATTGGAACCTCCTTCGTAGGGCCCGTGGTTTTGGGAATTTACGTCGGCAGGTTCTTTGACCGCCGGCTGAAGACAGATCCCTGGTTTTCTCTTGCCGGGGTTATATTAGGCCTAGCGTTGGGGGTTGCAGCAGTAGTGCAGATTATTCGGCTTATAGAAAGAACAGAACAGCAGTGAACGACACAGACAGCTTGATGAACAAAGGACGCCTGACTACTGCCGCCATTCTGGGGTTGGCGGCTGTTGCTATGGTATGGGCATCTAAGTCCATGTTCTGGCCCGCAGTGCTTTTGGGAACAATTGTTGGTTATTTTAACTTAGAAATACTATACCGCCGGGTCGGGAGGGCTGACCCAAACGATTTCAAGGCGACTTTAAGGTTAATGCGTACCGGCAGCGGTATCCGCTTTAGCGCCGCGGTTTTGGGGGCGCTGGTGGTTGTCAGGTTAAAGTTTAGTATTACGGGCTATATAATAGCCTTGGTAATCCCGCAAATCATGGTTACTCTTATTTGGATGTTACAGAATTCTCGGAAAAGAAAGGGGTGAGATTGAATATGGAAGAAAAATTAATACTTTGGCACGTGGGTCCGTTTACTTTGCATGGCAAAACCTTGGTAATGACCTGGATATCTATGATTGCAATTCTGATTTTTGCCTATTTCGCTACGCGCAAGGCCACATCCGGCCGCCCGAAGGGCAGCCAGAATATTTTAGAGTGGGTATTCGAGTTCATTCGGAACTTAATTAGTGAAACCATGGACTGGAAGAAGGGGCGTTCTCTCCTGACCTATCTGGTTACACTGATAATGTTCATTTTTTTCTCCAACATGCTGGGTCTGTTCCCCAATATTACCTTTGGCCTTTTGAATCATGTACAGACTTTGCAGCTCGGTGAAATTTTTCACGGGCCTACTCTGGCCAGTCCCACTGCGGATGTGAATACAACTCTTGGTCTGGCTGTCTTAACCTGGATCTTATTTGTGTCTTATGGGATCGTCTTCCAAAAGGCAAAGTACTTTAAGCACTTCCTGGATCCCATGCCTCCCTTTATTATAATCCATCTGATTGAACTGGTGACCAAGCCTTTGACGTTGGGCATGCGTCTTTTTGGCAACATCTTTGCGGGTGAGATTCTGATCAAGGTAATTCTGGGCTTTATACCCATAACGGCCCTGTTCCTTGGCGGATTCTTGTTAAACACTGTCTGGCTCGCCTTCAGTGTTTTCGTCGGGGCCATCCAATCCTTCGTGTTCACAGTGTTGACACTTGCTTACGTTGCCCAGTCCGTAGGCGAGGAGCACTAATAACTTTTATCCTTCCCTGATAAAGGGATTCCTTTAATTGAGTTTGTTGCCTGCTTTAGCGTAAATGGAAAGGAGGGAATATCATGAGTGGTAGTCTCGGTTTAATCGGCGCTGGTATCGCTGCAGGTCTGGCTGCTCTCGGTGCTGGTATCGGTAACGGTAACGTCATCGGCAAAACCCTGGAAGGGATGGCACGTCAACCCGAAGCCGGCGGTACTCTCAGAACTACTATGTTTATTGGTGTTGGACTGATAGAGGCCTTGCCTCTGCTGACCTGGGTGCTTGCCTTCTTGCTGATGGCCAAGTAGTAATCGGTACAAATAAGGCGGGGGCGGGTAAATCCCCCCCTTCGCCTTGCTTTGTAACCATATCGAGAGGGGGGAATCCTCATGGATATTCTAAACATAGACGCTACCCTAATAGTCCAGATGCTGTCTTTTGTGGTCCTTTTAGCAATTCTGCGCAAGTTTGCCTACCGCCCCTTGCTGGACGCCTTAGAGAAGCGTAGTCAATATATAGAAGAAAATATCAAAAGCGCTGAGCAGCAAAAGGCTGACGCGGAGCAAATCAAGGCTGAATACCAAGCCGAACTGAAGCAGGCCAGGCAGGAGGCCCATGAGATAGTTGAACGGGCCGCAAAAGCCAGTGAGGAACGTGGTAAAGAAATGATTTCTGACGCTCGCAACGAGGCCGAGCGTATGAAGAAATCGGCCATGGCCGAAATCGAGATGGAGAAGCAAAAAGCTTTAACAGAACTGCGGACGCAAGTGGCTGCCCTTTCCATGCTGGCAGCAGGTAAAATCATTGAAAAGAATCTTGATCCCGCTACCCAAGGAGCCTTGGTTGATGAGTTTATCAAAGAGGTAGGGGATTTACAATGATAAGCGGAGCGGTTGCCCGCAGATATGCTCAGGCTTTGTACGACATTGCCATGGAAGCAAATCTTCTGGATCAGTTTGAGTCCGAACTTAAGGCCCTGGCCGACGCGATTAGCGGCAGTCCTGACATCCAAAAGGTTCTGTACCATCCGCAAATCGGAATTGCCGACAAAAAAGAATTACTGCACAAGGTTTTCGAGGGCCGGTTTTCCGCCCATATCCAGTCCTTTGTGGACAT
>JAJYNB010000062.1 GCA_021786555.1 Bacillota bacterium
GATCTAGCTGCGCACCCTGAAGTACAAAGGAGGATGCGGCAGCTGCAGGTACAAAGTCTCCTGCGGCGGCTGCCGGGCGAGGGCTGCCTACTACAACGACGGTGATTACATGGCGGAAGAACCCTGGTGCCTGTACCATGGCCGCAAGGGCTAGGTTCGAGGTTCGAGGTTCGAGGTCAGAGGTTCGAGGTCAGAGGTTCGAGGTCCGAGGTCCGAAGTCCGAAGTCCGAGGTTCGAGGTTCGAGGTTCGAGGTCAGAGGTCCGAGGTCCGAGGTCCGAGGTCCGAAGTCCGAAGTCCGAGGCTGAAGTCCGAGGCACGAAGTTTAGACGGACCGGGGTGCCGGAATTGACTTGGCATGGCCTTTAAAGTGTTTTCAGCTTAAAATGCGGTTGGCTTTGGGGCCAACCGCTTAAGGTATAAGGATAGGGTCTCGGAGCAACTCTAAGGAACGGGAATATCCTTACTATGAAAATGAGTCAGTTGGGGACGGTTCCTAACTGACTCACAAACAAGTTAAGCGAGGCTGGCAAATTTGAACCGTCCTTCGCGGGACTAGGACACCAGAACCGTCCCCGTGTCCTAGGACGAGGGGACGGTTCTGGTGTCCTAGTTGAAGTATGTGTTGAATGGGGGTTTTTGTGAATGCACAAGGGATTTGGCAGGAGCGTTGAGTTTTTCCAAGAGGCACAGGAGTATATTCCGGGCGGGGTGAACAGTCCGGTGCGGGCTTTCAAATCGGTCGGACTGAACCCGGTCTTTATTGACCATGGTCAGGGACCAAAGCTTTACGATGTGGACGGCAATGAGTACATAGATTACGTGGGTTCCTGGGGGCCGCTGATTCTTGGCCACCGCCACCCGGAAGTTATCGCCGCCCTTCACAATTGCCTGGAGAAAGGTACCAGCTATGGGGCGCCGACAGAACTGGAAACGATCATGGCCAAGCTGGTAGTTGAGGCCGTTCCTTCCCTGGAGATGGTGCGTTTTGTCAATTCCGGCACCGAGGCGACCATGAGCGCTCTGCGCCTGGCCCGGGGTTATACCAAACGCAACAAGATTGTGAAGTTCGAAGGCTGTTACCACGGCCATGCCGACTCTCTGCTGATTAAAGCCGGCTCAGGGGCTTTGACCCTGGGAGTGCCTACCAGCCCAGGTGTGCCGGCCAACATTGCCAGCAACACAATTACAGCTCCCTACAACGATCTGGAGACACTGCGCAGGGTCTTCGAGGAGGAAGGGGAGAATATCGCCGCTGTGATAATTGAGCCGGTGGTGGGCAATATGGGTTGTGTCCCGCCGCAACCGGGCTTCCACGAGGGTCTGCGGGCCTTGACTAAAGAGTATGGAGCTTTGCTCATTTTTGACGAGGTAATGACCGGGTTCAGGGTAGCTTACGGCGGGGCTCAAAGCCTGTACAATATCGATCCCGACTTAACCTGCCTTGGCAAGGTGATTGGCGGCGGTCTGCCGGTGGGAGCATATGGCGGCAAACGCCGGATTATGGAGATGATTGCTCCCGCAGGGCCGATCTACCAGGCGGGTACTTTGTCAGGGAACCCCCTGGCCATGACTGCCGGCATAGCCACTTTAAATGTGCTCAAGCGCCCAGGCGCCTATGAAGCCCTGGAGGAAAAATCGGCCAAACTGGTGAAAGGGATGAGCCAGGCGGCTGAAACTGCGGGCCTGCAAGTGAGCACCAACCGGGTTGGAGCTATGTTCACCACCTTCTTCACAGCGCAAAAAGTGATTGACTACGATACTGCCACATCCTCCGACACAAGCAAGTTTGCGATCTTTTTCCAAAAGATGCTCGAGCAGGGGGTATATCTGGCCCCCTCCCAATTCGAAGCAGCCTTCATGTCCCTGGCGCATGACGACGAGGATATTGAGCAGACAGTGGAAGCCTCCCGCAAAGCATTTAAGGCGGTAGCAGAGATGAAATTAGCGTAGTTATTTTTGTGGAGGTGAAGCATTGAAGATCCTCAACGTTCTTTTGGTCGCTATCCCAATAAGTTTAGGCCTCAAATTTACACATTCCTCCCAGGTGTTGGTTTTTATTGCCGCGTGTGCCAGTATCATCCCGCTTTCGGGTTATATGGGCAAGGCAACGGAAGAAATAGCGGTCTATGTCGGACCAAGAGTAGGCGGACTGCTCAACGCCACCTTCGGGAATGCGGCTGAATTGATTATCACCCTCTTTGCCTTGCGGGCAGGACTGCAGGAAGTGGTGAAAGCCTCGATTACCGGGTCCATCATCGGTAACATCCTCCTGGTTTTGGGCTTTAGTATGTTTGCAGGAGGCCTAAGGCACAAGACCCAGAAGTTCAACCGGGCAGCAGCCGGGATGCACACCTCCATGCTCTTAATGGCTGTAACGGGCTTGATTATTCCCGCCGTGTTTCTCGGCAGCAATCACGGTCCCAAGGCTGAGACTTTGAGTATCGGGGTAGCCGCCCTGTTGATACTAGTTTATATCCTCAGCCTGCTTTTCTCCCTGCACACGCATAAGGACGTTTTCCGCCCGAGTCAGGAGCATGCGGGCGAGCCTGAGTGGACGAAACTGAAGGCCCTGATCGTGTTGGTGGTGGCCACGTTGTTTGTGGCTTTGGAAAGTGAGTACTTGGTTGAAGGAATTCACGCGGTGGTTAAGACCCTGGGTGTAAGTGAACTTTTCATTGGCGTAATCGTGATACCGATTATCGGCAATGCCGCTGAGCATTCCACTGCCGTAATGATGGCCCTGAAAAACAAGATGGAAATAAGCCTGGAGATTGCCATCGGTTCCAGCACCCAGATAGCTCTGTTTGTTGCCCCTCTGCTGGTATTTGTCGGTCGTTTGATTGGGCATCCTCTGGATCTGCTGTTTACCAGCTACGAACTGGTGGTAATTATTATGGGCATTGTAATTACGGGAATTATCAACCTGGATGGTCAATCGAACTGGTTGGAAGGCGCCCAGTTATTGGCCGCCTACATCATTATGGCCCTGGCTTTTTTAATAATCTGACCAGTTGCCCCTCACCCGACATACTATAAACAGGAGAACTATGTGATGGCAAACAAGGGGTGAGGTAAGCATGCTGGTTGTACGCAGGTGTAGACCGGGTTCAAGATTAGTCAGACGGAAAATTTCGGTTGGACTTCTACCCAAAAGTGTGCCATTAATGCAGGAGCCTCGTTCCCTATACCCGGCAGACCCAAAATGGCTGTTAAGAGGGAGGGGTTTCTACGGTGGCTGGCGACAGTAAAACCAAACGGACCAAACTTCTGCAGGAACTGGAGCGGATACGCGGCTCTAAAGTCTTAGTGTATTTTTCCTATACGCCCCTGGATGATAACATTTTGCTGCCCCTGTATTCCCAGTTGGTCACTATCGGCAAGACGGAAAAAATTGACCTATTTCTCCACTCCTACGGCGGGGCGGTGGATACCCCGTACAAAGTTGTCACTCTGATCAGGGAGTTCTGTGACCGTTTTGGCGTGATTGTGCCCTTTGTGGCTAAAAGCGCCGCATCCATGGTGGCCATCGGCGCCGATGAGATTGTGATGGGCCCGGTATCGGAATTGGGGCCAATTGACCCGCTGGTGAAACATCCCTTGTACAAGGAACTATGGATTCCAGTCCAGGCTATCCGCTATTGTCTGGAATATATCCAGCGAACTATCCAGGAAAATCCCGAACCCGATACGGCAGCGCTGGTCCTGTCCCCCATCATCAACAAGCTGGACCCGTGGATAATCGGGGACTATGAAAAGGCTTTGAAGGCATCAAAACAATATGCCCAGCAGTTGTTGGCAAGCTATATGCTTAAAGATCAGCCGGAGAAGATTGAGGGAGTTACTAAGGCGCTGCTGGAGGGGTATTTTTCCCACGGTTACCCCATCGGGCGCCGGGAGGCCAGGGATGAACTGGGGCTGAACATCATTGAGGCTACAGGAGATTTGTGGAACGTTATTTGGGAATTGTACGCGTCTTATGATGAGATCATGGAAGAACGGGATTACGCCTCCGTACTCGACACCCGCAGAGGAGAATAGCGCTTAAAAGAAATGGGTAAAATATAATGAAATTAAGACAAGTTCAGTGTGAACTTGTCTTAATTTTTGACTACGTTTATTTTCCAGATGCATTATTTTGCCTTGACATTTCTTTTCTGCCTAATTTATGCTATAGTGTTTTTTAGGGAGGTGACAACCTGTGATTACTTTTGGATTTTTCAACGGCTTCGAATTAGGAGCTTTGGTAATTGTTGCTTTAATAATCTTTGGGCCTAACAAGCTGCCTGAACTGGGTAAATCCCTGGGTAAAGGAATCAAGG
>JAJYNB010000089.1 GCA_021786555.1 Bacillota bacterium
GATCTTGATATTGATGACAAAATTATTAAGCGGGCCCGGGAGGAAGGTATGGATCCCCTGGTCCTGAGTGGAAAATATATTGCGGAATATTTTAAAGATGCCGCTGCCCTGAACATCAAGCCGGCGGATATTCACCCCAAGGCCACGGAACACATCACGGATATGCTGGAGATGATCAAAACACTGATCTCGAAGGGTCTAGCTTACGAAGTTGACGGGGACGTCTACTTTGAGGTGCGCAAGTTTCCTGGTTACGGTAAACTTTCGGGGCGTTCCCTCGATGACCTAAGGTCAGGTGCCCGAGTAGACGTTGACGAGCGCAAAAAGGACCCGCTGGATTTTGCCCTCTGGAAATCTGCCAAAGAAGGTGAGCCTTACTGGGAAAGCCCAGAGGGCAAAGGGCGTCCAGGGTGGCATATAGAATGTTCCGCCATGTCCCTAAAATACCTGGGAGCAGGTTTTGACATTCACGGTGGCGGCGGGGACTTGGTTTTTCCGCACCATGAAAATGAACTCGCGCAATCGGAAGGGTTTATGTCAGGCGGACCGTTTGCCCGCTACTGGATGCACAACGGGTTTATTACCGTAAACCAGGAGAAAATGTCCAAATCACTGGGAAATTTCTCTACTGTCAGAGATATTACGGCCAGGTATCCCGGACAAGTGGTGCGTTTTTACCTGATAGGAACGCATTACAGGAGCCCCTTGGACTTTGATGACCAGAAACTTGAGATGAGCAAGAAGGCTTTGGCAAGGCTTTACACTACTGTCAATCTGGTCAAAGAAGCCCTGGCGAGAGAGGCAGCGGGTACTGGTACGGACGGAGAGCCGCTGCTGCAAGGTGTCAGACAGGCGGAGGAAGAGTTTATCGCTGCTATGGATGATGACTTCAATACTGCGCTGGCCGCGGCCGTCCTGTTTGACCTGAGCAAGGTGATCAACAGCTTTGTCAGTGACTATAACCCTTCGGTCTCAGGCCACCAAACCTTGCGGCAGACGTTAGAGGTGTTCGCCCGGTTGGGGGATGTACTTGGATTGGACCTTATGCAGGCGGAACAGCCCCAAGACGATGAGTTGGTTGACAAATTGATGGAACTGATTATCGGGATCAGGTCTCGGGCACGGCAAAGCAAGGATTGGGCTACTGCGGACAAGATCAGAGGCGGGCTCACAGAGGCGGGTATTGTATTGGAAGATACTCCCCAGGGAGTACGCTGGAAAAGAAAACTATAAGTTGGTGAATTTATGGATCCCCTGCAGTTAAATCCCCTGGCCCTGGCTTATTTGGGGGATGCGGTATATGAGCTGGAGGTCCGCAAGTATTTGTTGGATCAGGGCATGGTCCGGGTCAAACAACTTCATTCTGCCGCCGTGGGTATGGTTAAAGCAACCACCCAGGCCAAGGCTATGCATAGACTGCAAGGTTTACTGGATGAGGAAGAGAGCGGCGTGGTGCGACGGGGGCGTAATGCCAAATCGGGCTCTATTCCTAAAAACACCGATGTAATCGACTACCGTTACGCTACGGCCTTTGAGTGCCTGATCGGGTATTGGTATCTAAAAGGTGAACAGCATAAGATTGATGCAGCCTTTCAGCAAGCGCTTAAGGTAGTGGCGGATACTTCAGATAAATCAGGTTTGGACAAGGTGGATTGAATAATGGATGATTTTGTTTATGGCCGGAATTCTGTTCTGGAGAGCCTAAAAAATGACCGTCCCGCCAACAAACTGCTGGTTGCCAGGGGAGCAGGCACTGGGTCGGTCAAGGAAATTGTGGCCCTGGCCCGGGACAAGAGACTGCCGGTGCAAGAAGTTGACCGCAAGACTCTGGACGCAACCACGGAAAACGCCAACCATCAGGGCGTTCTTCTTTACTTGGCGGCTAAGGCTTATGTGGAGATTGAGGAGATTCTTGCACTTGCCGCAGGGAAAGGCGAACCTCCTTTCATTCTGGTACTGGATGAAGTGGGAGACCCCCATAACCTAGGGGCTCTCCTGCGTACAGCGGATGGAGCAGGCGTGCATGGGGTGGTGATTCCCCGGCGCAGGGCGGTGGGGTTAACCGGAGCGGTAGCCAAAGCGGCAGCAGGTGCTGTAGAATATGTGCCCGTATCCAGGGTTGCTAACCTGACACAGGCTCTGGACGGCCTGAAAAAGGCGGGGTGTTGGGTGGTAGGGGCCGACATGAACGGCACCGATTACCCCTACAACGTGGACTTGCGCGGTCCGCTGGTCCTGGTAATCGGGGGAGAGCACAAGGGCCTGGGCAGGCTGGTACGGGAGCACTGTGACCTGGTGGTCAAGCTGCCCATGCTGGGCCGCGGCGGGTCTCTAAATGCTGGGGTAGCGGGTTCGATTTTGATGTACGAAGCCCTGCGCCAGAGATCCGGGCTGGAGAAATGACAGAGTATTTGCTTATAGACGGGTATAATGTCATTAACGCCTGGACTGAACTTAAGGGTCTGGCCCGGGGAAACCTGGAGCATGCCAGGATTCCTAAATTTTCGCCAATTAGGCCAGCAGAGCCAAACTTCAGCTTGACTGGCTTCTTTTATTTCGAGTATAATGAGGTTATCTAATTTTGTTCCAGATTTAGTCGCCTCCGATGATGCAGGCATTATGGATTAATGCTTTTTATTTTTAAGTTATTTTTTAACTCCAAGATGGAGGCGATTGGCTTTGAGTGTTAGCGCCCCGAGAGACCTGCCCGAGATATTGGTAGATGCACTGGTAGATGAAGAAGTGGTCGAGTTGGCCAAAGAGGGCGATGACGCCGCCCTTGAATATCTGATAAACAAATATAAAAATTTTGTCCGGGCTAAGGCTCGTTCCTACTTTTTGATTGGCGCTGACCGGGAAGACATAATTCAAGAGGGCATGATCGGGCTTTACAAGGCTATCCGTGATTTCCGTGGGGACAAGTTGTCATCGTTCCGTGCCTTTGCCGAACTGTGCATTACTCGACAAATTATTACAGCTATAAAAACGGCTACAAGACAGAAACATATTCCGCTCAATTCCTATGTCTCATTGAACAAGCCCATCTATGATGAGGATTCGGATCGTACATTGCTGGATGTCATTTCGGGAACCAAGATTACTGACCCGGAAGAGTTGATTATCAGCAGGGAAGAATTTGATGACATCGAGGAAAAAATGGGTGAGATTCTTAGTTCACTGGAATGGAAGGTCTTGATGTCGTATTTGGAGGGTAAGTCATATCAGGAAATTGCAGTTGACCTAAAACGGCATGTGAAATCCATTGACAATGCTCTGCAAAGGGTAAAGCGCAAGCTGGAACGGTATTTGGAGAAAAGAGACAGGTAGTACCGGCGCCTGAGAATTAAATACATAGCCAAACTCCATAGGGCCTATTGGCTCTATTTTATTTTTAGCAGGTATTCAGGAGTCAGAAGTCAGGAGTCAGAATACTTTGGGATAATAAAACAATAAGTCTATGTCGTGTCTGTTAAAATTGATAAAGTTCTATTTTAATTTGCTGCTTGTTTCCGTTTTGACCAGGAATTAAACCTTGCAAAACTTAAGATGGCGTGATAATATATTTCTGCACTTGAGAACAAGCCGACGTAGCTCAATTGGCAGAGCAGCTGATTTGTAATCAGCAGGTTGCGGGTTCGAGTCCCATCGTCGGCTCCACAAGTTTTTTTTATTATCTAGTGGGTAGGTGGCCGAGTTGGTCGAAGGCGCCTGACTGTAAATCAGGTACGGC
Source organism: Bacillota bacterium (assembly GCA_021786555.1). Taxonomy (GTDB): domain Bacteria; phylum Bacillota; class Desulfitobacteriia; order Desulfitobacteriales; family JAJXUE01; genus JAJZPO01. Next base: position 3,731 of record JAJYNB010000089.1, read on the forward strand.
GAAACGTCGGTGGTTCGAATCCATCCCTGCCCACCATTACCGAAATCCGAAGTCAGAGGCCCGAGGTCCGAATCGGGCGTGCCTTTGACGCAAGATATAAATCTGGTCTGGGGCGTGCTTACAGTCCGGCTGAGTCGGACATCGGACATCGTACCTTGTTTCGTCGCGGGGTGGAGCAGTGGTAGCTCGTCGGGCTCATAACCCGAAGGTCGTGGGTTCAAATCCCGCCCCCGCAACCAATGCCGTTATAGCTCAGTAGGTAGAGCGTATCCTTGGTAAGGATAAGGTCACCGGTTCAATCCCGGTTAACGGCTCCATAGTATTGTCTAAGACAGACGAAGTTCTGTCTTTTTCGTTTTCCAATAGTTCCTATCAGATTGACCCGAATTGGTATTTGATGTAAAATTAGGAATACATGCTGCGCTTGTCAATGGACATATTGGGGAGCACATCAAGGGTCAAAGTTGAGATCAACCTGATCACCCCTATCGCCATTGAGGAAGGACTGCGCTTTGCTATCCGCGAAGGCGGCCGTACGGTCGGCGCCGGGGTGGTAACCGCGATTACCAAATAAAAAATA
>JAJYNB010000300.1 GCA_021786555.1 Bacillota bacterium
AGTCTACCCTGCTGCCTGCCTGGTTATGCTGCCATCCTGCCGTACTACGTGAATTATAAATTCATTGTAGTATGTCTTGGGCAAACATGCAAGCTTCAAGTATTCAGGAGTCAGAATTCAGAATGCTCTGAGACAATAAACAGATCTCATTTTTGCCAGTAACCTCCATTCAACAGTGACGCGGCGCCGGGGTGACCGACTCTGACTCCTGACTCCTGACTCCTGACTTAAGCATATTATTTAGCTGTTACCTGACCCAAATCAACGATGCTGGAACCCAGCGGCCAGACCTGGTTCAGCTTGGGATAGGCAAGCTCCTGCCCAACCCCGTTCACCTTCAACCGTAAGCCTTTTGGCGCTTGGCGGGCATCCACCGCCAGACGGTCGCCGGCCTGCACTTTTAAGCTCAATTTGGGACTCGCAAAACTGCCAGCTTCATGGTCGTTGATGAGAAGCTTTAAGTGAGCTCCGTCCCCGCCCTCCACCGCCAGAATCAAATTTGGTTCTAGCGAAGTGTCAGCCTGTTCCAACGGTACGGACTCAATTTTTTGCGCAAAGGCGAGATAAAAATCCACTGGGTCTTGCGCCCTGACCAAAACCAACTGGACCACAAGCAGCAGGAGCACACCAAGAATTGCCAGACGCACCAGCACCTTCTCGAGCCTCTGCATCAGCTTCATTACTTGCCTGTCCACAGGCTCCACCCCCTTGTCCTAATAGACAAGGTATGCAGTCCTAGGCCAGGATAGAACTTTGAGCTGAGGCCCGGCCGGCCGCGTATCCGGTGGAAAAGGCCGCCTGCAAATTGTACCCGCCGGTATAGGCGTCTATGTCTATAACTTCTCCAGCAAAATACAGTCCCTTAATCAGTTTGGATTCCATGGTCTTGGGATTGATTTCCTTCACGGCAACGCCGCCTGCCGTTACAATAGCCGCCGAGACCGGCAGGGAGCGGAGTACGGTCAGTGGCACGTTTTTGAGCAGAGTTCCCAAAGCGATTCTCTCTTCCCGGGTAATCTGGTGGACCTCTTTCTCAGGCGAAATGCCTGAAAGCCGCACAACAACCGGAATCAGGCTTTTGGGAAGAAGTTCATCCAGGGAGTTTTTGAATTGTTTGCGAACCTTTGAGGCAAAATCCCGTCGCAGCCTGGTGTCCAATTGTTCCGGGTCCAAAGCCGGCTTCAGATCCAGGCTTAGCCGTACCGGGCGCCCGGTTGATGCCAGTTCATCCACCACTGCGCGGCTGAGAGAGAGCATTATTGGCCCTGTCAAGCCGAAGTGGGCAAACATCATCTCGCCAAACTGAGTGGCCAAGGGTTTTTGGCCCCGCCAGGCGTTAACCCGCACATTGCGCAGTGTCAGCCCCTGCAGTTCTTTTACCCACTCCTCCTGGGTGACCAGGGGTACGAGAGAAGGCCGCAGTTTTACTACCCTATGCCCCAATTCCTCTGCCCAACGGTAGCCGTCTCCCGTTGAACCTGTACCAGGATAGGAAAGACCGCCGGTGGCTATAACAACGGCCTGCGACTTGAATACATCCCCTTTCACCGACCGTACCCCAACAACCTGTGAGTCCCCTGTCAGGATTTTGTCAACCTGGACGCCCTGCCTGACTTCCACCCCTGCCTGTCGCAGAAAGGTGCTGAAGGCTTTGACGACTTCTTCTGCGTCATCCGAAACAGGGAATACCCGCAGCCCCCGCTCAACTTTGGTCTCGACCCCCCTGGACGCCAGGAAATCAATCAGATCCTGGTTGCTGAAGCCGGACAGCGGCCCGTAGAGGAAACTGCCGTTACCGGGGAAATTCTTAATAATGTTTTCAAGCTCGGCGGCATTGGTAATGTTACAGCGTCCCTTGCCGGAAATTGCGATTTTCCGGCCCACTCGTTCCTTCTTCTCCAAGAGCAGCACCTTGGCCCCTGACAGGGCTGCCTGACCTGCAGCCATCATTCCTGCAGCACCGCCGCCAACCACAATAACCTGGTACAACCGTTCCACCTCTGATTCTTAATCCCAACATCCTATCTCTGCTTCGCCTCAGTCTGCCGGTGCTGGCGCCAGATCTGTTCATACTTGTCCATGAGCCTGGGAACCCTCTCCACATACCTCATAGTCTCTGGAATAAGCACCCACCTTTGGCTCTGGACGCTGCCAGGCCCGGCGTTGTAGGCCGCCAGGGCTCCGTCCAGGCTGCCAAAACGCTTCAACTGAATTATCAGGTAATGGGCTCCACCATCTATATTTTGAGCAGGGTCATAAGGATTTACACCTAAAGAATTTGCCGTAGCCGGCATCAACTGCATTAATCCGATGGCCCCGGCCGGGCTCAAGGCCTCCGGGTCGCCGCCGGACTCCTGTTCAATTACGGCGGCAATCAAGGCAGGGTCCAGTTGGTATTTGGCTGAGGCCGCTTCAATCGGAGTTTGCCAGCGCAACACCCTGTCCCTAAGATTGATGGGATTGGAACCTTCGCCGATAACTATGGTCTGGCCCTGATAGATGATGATGGAAACGCCCCAAAACTCAACCAGAACATTGCCCGATTCGATTAAATCTTGCTTAACCTTTTGCCAAGCGGCCCCTGTGCCGCTCTTAATTCCGGTCCAGGCTAGGGCATCCTGGCCCAAACCGTTAAGTTTGACTTCCAGCAGCGCTAGCTTCTGCCGTTTGAACTGTTTGGTCTGGTCAATATCCACTTTGGCTCCCTGGGGCATTCCGACCCATGGAGGCGGTTTGCGGTTACTGAGCAAGTCAATCAGCCTTTCCCCGGTCAGCCTGGTGGGCGGGAAAAAGAACAGTAAAAACAGCGGCAGTGCCCAAATCAGCAAGGTCAGCAGCAGCCGACGGCGCTTTTTGATGAAGCGCTTTACCCTTTTCAATTGCCGCCTTAACAGTGACATCCTTTTCACCTCGGCAAAACATGCAACCCGCATCTTTGGCTTGGCAACCCTGACAAATTCCGGAAGTTGGTCTTTAAAAGGCACTGCCGCCAGACAAAAAACGGAAGACTGCCCAAACAGGTGGCAGTCTTGTTGCAGTGTTTTAAGCTTTGTCGCTCAATTACCGTTGGTTTAACTTGCGCTCCAGCTGACCGTAATAAAGCTTGATTTCCTGGCTGATCTTAAACAGGAATCGTTCCAAATCCAAGCGATTGTAATACATCTGTTCCGGTTCAAGTATCTCAATTTTGCGAAATTCCCCGTTGACGATAAACCGGCCCAAATCTTCCACCGAGTCAGCGCTCACCGTGACTTGCACAGGCGCGTAGGCTACGGGGTTGCCCGACAGTTCATCCTGTACCACATACACCTCTGCCGACATGTCAATGTCTTCAATCTGAATACCCTGAACCGGGACGTTGCGCAGCAGGGCAACCTTCTGTTCTCTCGACTCTTCGGCGGCTTCTTCCACGTTTTTACCGCCAAACAGGAACTTGCCCGGTTTTCCCTCACCCTTAAAGTCCAGACGGATTCTTGCTTTAATCGCACTGGACAGAATTTCATCACCGACGCGAACCTTAACCATCAAACTACCTCCACGGAAAAATGGGACCTGACTTTCTGATTGATTTCGCTGTGCCCTGGTAAAATCCTGCTGCCACCAGGGGCTTTTTACAATTGTTCCTGCTGTGCTGGGTATACTAGCAGCGTAAGCAGCTGACAACAGGGGGAAGTGTATGCGCCGCGCAGTCCTAGGGGTATTCAAATCCTTGATTCAGGCCAGGCAGGCGGTGGAAAAAATCAGGCGGGAAAACCTGGCCAACAACTATATTTCCGTTGTAGTCCGCAGCAAGACCTTTTACAGCGGGGCCTACAAGGAAGAGTTTGCCCAGGAACTCACCCTGTTTCCCGCAGAAAAGATTCTTGGCATCTTCGATGGCTACCTTGTCCAGTCAGGGCCCCTGGAGATGCCCGGGTTGGGTGAAATTCTGGCAGGAGGCCCCTTTGCAGGGACCTTGCTGCAGGAAAGAGATAAGGGCTTATCGGGTAACCTGGCCAACCTGGGCCTGTCGGCCGAACATGCCTCCAACTTCGAACACCAAGTCCGCGACGGGAGCATCCTGGTAATCGTGGAAGCTGACAGCGAACACGCCAACGCAATCGTCAACCACCTCCATGCCCTTGGCGGCAGGGAAATAGAAAAGTGGTCCCGCACCAACCCCAAACCGACCTACCCACGCAAATAGGACGTCAGAACCGTCCCCTCGTCCTAGGATAAGGGGACGGTTCTGACGTCCTAGCAAGAAAGCCTGAAAAACGAGTCACTTTGGGAACGGTCCGCAACTGATTGATGT
>JAJYNB010000410.1 GCA_021786555.1 Bacillota bacterium
CCGTCCACGCTGACCTTTTCCACCCCGGTGTTCTTACCTGCCGGGTTTTCCACCTCAATATTATAAAGAGTATTTTTGTAGCGGTACTCCAGACGGTAGCCCGGCCAGTGCCTTGGGATACAGGGCCGGAAGGACAGCTTGTCGCCCTGCAGGCGGAATCCGAGTATCCCTTCCAGTCCTGCCTGGTACATCCAGCCCGCGGCCCCGGTATACCAGGACCAGCCTCCCCTGCCGCCGTGAGGCGGAATAGCATACACATCGGCGGCCATGACATAAGGCTCCGCCTTGTACCGAGCAACTTCCGCTTCCGTCCTGGTGTGGTTAATGGGGTTAAGCATCTGGAACACTTCCACAGCCCTGTCGCCTTCAGCCATCTCCACCCAGGCCAACACAGCCCAGATAGCTCCGTGGGTATACTGACCCCCATTCTCCCGCACACCCGGAACATATCCCTTGATATAGCCGGGGTCGAGCTTGGAATGGTCAAAGGGAGGAGTCAACAGCAGCAGGATTCCTTCATCGCGGCGCAGGAGGTAGTGTTCCAGAGCCAGCATAGCGTCCCTGGCCCGGGTGGGTTTGGAGGCTCCTGAGATTACAGCCCAGGACTGAGCGATGCAGTCTATCTGGCACTCCTCGTTGCGCGCGGAACCTAAAGGCGTCCCGTCGTCAAAATATGCTCTGCGGTACCAACCCCCGTCCCAGCCGTGCCGTTCCAGGTTTTCCTTCAGTTCCTCCGCCACCGTCAAATAGCTTTGGGAATGTTCCTGGTCGCCGCGGTTCTGGCACAACCGTACAAAACGCTGCAGAGTAACATAGAGGAACCAGCCCAGCCAGACACTTTCTCCTTTACCTTTAACCCCAACGCGGCTGAAACCGTCGTTCCAGTCTCCGGATCCGATGAGGGGAAGTCCATGAGGACCGAAACGCAGACCTCTGTCGATAGCCCGCAGGCAATGCTCATAAACACTGGCTGACTCACCTCCAATTCCGGGTACAAAGTAGCGCTCATCCTCGTTCTCGCCCAACAATTCCCCCGTCAAAAAACCTGCCTGCTCGTCCAGGATGGAGTAGTCAGCCGTATGCTCCACATAATCGGCGGTTACATAGGGAAGCCACAAGAGATCATCGGAAAATTTGGTCCGGATGCCTTTGTTTCCCTCAGCGTGCCACCAGTGCTGTACATCACCTTCCGCAAACTGATGCGAACAATGGCTCAGAATTTGCTTTCTCGTCCATTGTGGAGCTGAGGCAACCAAGGCCATGCTGTCCTGGAGCTGATCCCTGAACCCGAAGGCGCCGCCAGACTGGTAGAAGGCGGAACGGGCCCAGAGGCGGCACACCACGGTCTGATACAAGAGCCAGCGGTTTAACAGCAGATCCATTGATTTGTCGGGTGTATTAACCTGGACAACCTCCAAGACCCGGTCCCACATCTCTTTTACTTCATCCAAGGAAGCGCGAATCTGGTCGGGATCTGTATATTTACCTGCCAGCCGGCCGAGTCCCTCCGGCTTATCCAACTCTCCCAGGACAAACCACAAAGTTTTCTCTTCCCCCGGCGCCAGGGTTACAGCCAACTGCACGGCTGCACAGGGATCAAGCCCTGGCCCCACGTTACCGGAAAGCACTTCCCGCCTCAAGGCAGCAGGACTAGTCAAACTGCCGTTTCTGCCGATAAATTCTGTGCGGTCCCCTGTGTAGGACAGGGTGGCCCCGCCGCAGCCGTAGAGAAATGCGGTCCGTCCGGTAAATTCCTCCTGATAGACGTTCCGCGCCAGGACAGCTCCCTGCTCAGGCGAGAACTCAGTTACCAGGTAAGGCGAGGTCAATTCCCGCGCCACCCCCAGCACCAATTCGGCGTAGTAGAATGCGGTCAACCTCATTTCCTGTTCAGTATGGTTGCGCAGGGTTAACTGAACTATCTTCACCGGATCAGAGGGCGGCACAAACATCAGCAGCTGCTGTGCCAAACCGTTGCTGGCGTGTTCAAACACGGTATAGCCCTGACCGTGACGGACCAGATATTTGTCACCGCCTGGCGACGGCCCGGGCGTGGGTGTCCAAAATTCGCCGTTTTCCTCATCCCGGAGGTAGAGCACCTCGCCATGTGGGTCCACAATCGGGTCATTTGACCAGGGGGTAAGCTTGTTTTCCCTGCTGTTTTGGGACCAGGTATAGCCCGCGCCCGACTCCGAGACTTGAAAACCGAAGCCCGGATTGGCGATGACATTGATCCAGGGCAGGGGAGTCTTGCACCGTTCCCCCAGTTTGATGAGATATTCCCTGCCATCGGCGCTGAACCCACCGTAACCATTGGGATACTGCAGGTTGGCAGGAAGTTCGGGACAGGCGGACCCCTTCTGCCGGACTTCCCAGGGTGAAGCTTTATCCCACACAACACCCGGCCCCGGATAAGCGGCGGTTTCGGCCTTCTGCTTCAAAAGCTTGCTCTGTTTGCGGATTTGTATGGTGCAGGAGCCGCCCTGGCCGGAAAACACCGCCCTGGCCACGCTGAGAAGCAGGTTCAGGTCTTCCGGCGGGAGCAAACCTTTTTGCAGCAGGAATATCCCACCAGGCCGGTTCATCAGCTCCCGGGCGTGACCGGTGGATATAAGATCCCTCAAAGCCTCCTGGAAATCCTGGATGTACCCGCTTTGGTCCTCATTCAGGATAACCAGGTCCACCTGCAGTCCTTTCAGGCGCCAGTATTCGTGCACCACCAGGAATTGCCGCACCATGTCGAGATGGGCTTGTTCCTGCACCCGCAACAGGACAACGGGCAGGTCCCCGGAGATGGCGTACGGCCAGAGGGAGGACTGGCCCCGCGTGTTCCTTGCCAGTTCAGCCCCCAAGTCCTGACGGCACGGGCTTAGATACATCAGGTTGCCGGCCAGATTCAAGGCCTCGTTGGCCTGGACGGGTGGGAAATTCAAATGACGCAGTTCCATTTGGCTGTAGGTCCAGGCCAACTGAAAGGCACGTTCTGCAGCCCCGTGGTCCTGGTACTTTTCCGCCAACCGAATGACTTCCTCTCTGCTCTCGCCAACCCCCGTTGCAAAGGATACCCTCACTGTCTGGCCCGGACGTACCCTCACGCGCTGGCGCAAACTCATGATTGGGTCAAGTACCGCTCCCGTGGTATTGGAAAGGGGCTGGTTTGGCTCCAGAGCCTGGGGTCTGGCCAAGGTTTTACCTCGGCCGATGAAACGGGAACGGTCTGTCTCGTATTGAATTGCTCCAACCCCTTCACCCTCCAGGGATACGGTGTGCATAAGCCAGAGCTTTTTCTGATTTTCCCGCCTTGGCCGGCGAGAGGCCAACAGGGTCTGATGCGTAAACTCGGTCTGGATAAACAGGTTGCCGAAAGCCGGATGAGCCAGGTCCTCGCTGGGCCGGGCCAAGACTGTTTCCAAATAGCTGGTGATCTCCAGCGTACGGTCATGCTGGCTGTGGTTGGTGAGGGAAATCCTGCGTACCTCCACCTGGTCTTCCGGCGATACGCCAATCTCCGTGCGGGTAACGATGTTTCCGTCTTTGCGGTAGTATTCCACCCGGTCTGGTGCAAAAGTCACTTTGTAGTCCTTACCTTGAACACCACAGGGTAAGAAACCTGTAGACCAGACTGAACCCGAATTCAGGTTCTGGACATAGAAATACATTCCCCAGCTGTCCCTGGTGACATCCTCACGCCAACGCGAAACAGAGATGTCCCCCCATCTGCTGTAACCCGAGCCGGCATTGGTCAGCATTACAGAATACTGCCCGTTAGCCAGGAAGTGAGTAACCGGGATTACGCTGTCTGCAGTATTAAGTGATATGTAGGCAGGCCCCTCCATGTCCGGCATTTCCCTGCCGCCCGCCTCAAGCCTGCGCTCCTCGGGCTGAGGGGTGATATGGGTTTCCGCAGGTGTGCGTTCCTGAAGCAGCAATTCACTGGACTGGATTACGGCATCTCCATGAAAGCGGCTCTGCATGATATTCTCATGCAGTACATTATCCAAGGCCAGCAGGGACATGCCCTGATGGTGCGCCATAAAACTTTGTACTATCCCCAAACCCCGTCCCACGGGAACCCGTTCCGAAGTATAGTCGATAGCCTCAAACAACCCGTAAGTCCCGGCAAACCCCTTTTCCCTCATAGTTTTAAGGTTTGAGGCTGCTGCGCGCGGGTCTACCATCAGGGCCAAAAATGTAGCATAGGGGGCGATAACCAGTTCCTGCACCAGGCCGCGTTTAAGACCAAGTCCCGGCACGCCGAAGGCCTTGTACTGGTAGTTGCGC
>JAJYNB010000356.1 GCA_021786555.1 Bacillota bacterium
TCCGATCTCTCTTCCAGCACAGGGCTGTTTTTCCATATCTCGCTGAAGGGTGTAACCCGTACATCACCCAAATTCATGTTCAAATAGGCACATGGCTGAACCAAGCCCTTGGGGCCGATGATGCAGTAATGAGTGCCTGCCAGGCAGCCACGGCCGAAGCGCAGGTCCATGCCCATTTCTTTGGCGATACGCATAAACTGGGGCGCGCAAGTGGGCTTGAGTTCAATCTTGACTTCCTGCTGTTTCTTCATGATATCGGTGAGGATAGCTTCATATTGCTCGGCCCGCAGGGACTCTTCCTCTATGGACACCGCCCGCCCGGTTGGCACCAGGAAGAAGAAGTGATGGGCCACAGCACCCAGCTCTACGGCAAAATCAGTGATTTTCAGGGCTTCGTCATAATTCCAGTCCATGACAGTGGTGTGAATCTGGAAAGGCAGGCCTGCGGCTTTGCAGTTTTTCATCCCCCGTACTGCGCCTTCCCAAGCACCCTGGAAACGGCGGAATTCATCATGTTTTTTGGGGTCAAGGGAATCCAGGCTTATCCCCACCCCCATGGTGCCGGCAGCCTTCAGTTCTTGGGCCAGTTCGGGAGTAATCAGGGTTCCGTTGGTGCCGAATACAGGTTTCAGTCCCAGGCTGGTGGCGTGTTTGACCAGTTCCACAATATCAGGCCGCATCAAAGGCTCTCCGCCGCTAAAAATCATAATCTTGAAACCGGCCTTGGCAATCTCGTCCAGCAGCGCTTTGCCTTCCTCGGTATTCAGTTCGTCTTCAAACTTGGCCGATGCGTCCCGGTAGCAGTGGTCACAAAACATGTTGCATTGATTGGTGGTGTTCCAGGAAATAATCATTTACTTTTCCTCCTTTAACCAACGTGCTACATCCAGGGCATGATAAGTCAGAATCAAATCCGCTCCGGCCCGCTTGAATCCGTTCATGATTTCCATGACGATTCTTTTCTCGTCAACCCAGCCGTTAGCGGCAGCGGCTTTGACCATGGAGTATTCCCCGCTGACATTGTAAACTGCGGTTGGCAGGCGGAACTCATCCTTGAGGCGCCTCAGAATATCCATGTAGGCCAGGCCAGGCTTCACCATAATGATATCAGCCCCTTCTTCAATATCGAGGGCTGTTTCCATCAGGGCTTCGTCGCCGTTGGCCGGATCCATCTGGTAGCTGCGCCGGTCGCCAAACTGAGGGGTTGAACCGGCCGCATCGCGGAAGGGACCATAAAAAGCTGACGCATACTTGGCTGAATAGGCCATTATGGGAATGTGTTCAAAACCGTCTTCGTCGAAGGCATCCCGGATAGCCCCCACCCGGCCGTCCATCATATCTGAAGGCGCTACCATATCGGCGCCGGCTTTGGCGTGGGACACAGCAGTCTTAATCAACAGCTGCAGGGTAGGGTCGTTCAGCACATCCCCGTCCTTGACAATGCCGCAGTGACCATGGTCAGTGTATTCGCAGAGACAGACATCGGTAATCACATATAATCCGGGGTAGGCAGCCTTGGCAGTTTTGATGGCCTTTTGCACAATTCCGTCCTCGGCATAAGCGCCTGTACCCTCAAAGTCCTTAGCGGCAGGAACGCCAAACAACAAAACCGCAGGCACCTTTAGCTCCACCACCCCGGCCAGTTCTGCCGCAAACTTGTCCAAGGACAGGTTATACACCCCGGGCATGGAGGTTACCTCGCTCTTAATGCCTTTCCCTTCACAGACAAACATGGGATAAATCAGGTCCGACAGGCTCACTTGATTTTCCCGCACCATGTTCCGGATATTCTCGCTGGAGCGCAGACGGCGTGGACGCCGGATTGGATAGGTCAACTTTGACACCTCCGCTAATTCTAATGAGGTATTCAGAATTCAGAATACTTCGGGACAATATTACGCTTTCTCATTCTGTCTCCTGACTTCTGACTCCTGACTCCTGCTTATTGAGGTATTTATTAAGATGAGGTATTCAGAATTCAGTAGTCAGAATTCAGAATGCCCCGGGACAATAAACTCATTTTGCCTTGAAAGTTTTTATTCATCAATGGTGCCGCGGTGCGGCATGGACTTCTGACTCCTGAATTCTGACTCCTGACTCCTGCTTAAAGTAATTCAGTATTCCTTCGATAAGTCCGTCTATGGTATACTTTCCAGCCTCGATGTCTACAGTCAGCCCGAAATCACGGGCGGTGGCTGAAGTGATGGGGCCGATAGAAGCGATCTTGACGCCGCCGGTTAACTCAGATAAATTCTCTTGACCAACCAATTTTACAAAATTTTTCACGGTAGAGGAACTTGTAAAGGTCACCACGTCAATCAGCTTTTGGCTGAGCATTTCTCTCAGCTGATCCTTTTCAGCCTCGACCTGGATGGTGCGGTAAGCCGGCACAACTTCCACCGCTATGCCTTGTTCCGCCAGGGTGTCCGGCAGTACTTCCCTGGCCACTTCCGCCCTGGGCAGCAGCACCCGGTCAGCCAGGGTGAGCCTGCCCTTAAGCAGTTCAACAATCCCTTCTGCCCTGTATTCCTCCGGAACCACATCCACCAAGAGGTGGTACTTCTCTACAGCTTCTTTGGTAGCGGGACCGATGGTGCAGATTTTTAGTCCCGCCAGTTCCCTGATATCTTTGCCTAGTTCCTTTAGGCGGCGGAAAAAGAAATCTACTCCGTTGACGCTGGTAAATATCAGCCAGCTGAACTGCTTCAGGCTGCCGATAGCCCTGTCCAGGGGAGCATAATCTGCGGGTGGAATCACCTCAATTACCGGAAACTCCCAGGCCTCCCCACCTAACCCCTCGATTTTTTCCGACAGGACACTGGCCTGGCTGCGGGCCCGGGTAACCACCACCCGCTTGCCGAACAGGGGCTTCCCCTCAAACCAGCTAAGCTTTTCCCGTAAATTCACCACTTCTCCGACAATCACCACCGCCGGCGAAGAAAAATTATTGGCCCGAGCCGTTTCCACAATGTTCTCGAGGGTTCCGGTTACGGTCCTCTGGTCCGCAGTCGTCCCCCACCGCACCAAGCCCACCGGGGTTCCGGGAGGGCGGCCGTGCTCCAAAAGCTTGGCTGCAATCATCGGAAGTTTTTCCATTCCCATGAGGAAGATAAGAGTACCGTGGGCTTGCGAAATCAAATCCCAGCGGATACTCGATTCGGCCTTGTCAAATTTGAGGTGACCGGTAATCACGGCAAAGGACGTAGTAAAATCCCGGTGGGTAACCGGGATACCGGCATATGCCGGCACAGCCACTGCTGAAGTTACGCCTGGAACCACTTCAAAAGAAATCCCGTGCTGAACCAAGGCTTCCGCCTCTTCACCGCCCCTGCCAAACACAAAAGGGTCGCCCCCTTTGAGCCGTGTGACCACTTTGCCGGCCAACGCTTTTTCCACCAAAACCTGATTAATTTCCCCCTGGCGGAGAATATGGTGGTCAGGGTATTTGCCGCCATAGATCAGTTCACAGTCAGGCCGCGCATAACCCAGCAATCTTTTCGATACCAAACGGTCGTAAACAAGCACATCCGCCTTGCGGATGCAATCCAAACCTTTCAGGGTCAATAGTTTGGGGTCTCCCGGTCCCGAACCTACTAAATAAACTATCCCTTTGTTCATCTTAAGCCTGCTCCTGCCTCAATTCTGTCAGTATTTCCCCGGCTCCCATATCCAGCAGTTTTTGGGCCAGTTCCACACCTAATTCTTCAGGCAAGTTAGCTTTTCCTTCCGACCGGGTGCGTAAAATTCTACTGCCGTCAACGCTGGCTACCAGACCGTCCATGATGAGCTTGTCCCCCTCAACTTTACCAAGGCATCCGATGGGGATTTGACAGCCGCCCTCCAGTTTGTTGAGCATAGCCCGTTCCGCCCGGATAGCCAAGGCTGACTCCCTGTGGTTTATCCTGGCTACAATCTCTGCAACCTCCGGGCCGTCCTCCCGGATTTCTATCCCAACCGAACCCTGGCCTACAGCCGGCAAAGACAGCTCAAAACTGATTCTTTCCGTAATTCTGTCGCCCCAGCCCATGCGTTCCACACCGGCTGCAGCCAGCATCATGGCATCAAAATCACCCCGGTCCAGTTTGGCGAACCGGGTATTCAAGTTGCCCCTTAAATCAAGAATCTGCAGGTCCGGCCGGAGTTTAGCCAATTGCGCCCGCCGCCTTAAACTGCTGGTGCCAACTCTGGCGCCTCGGGGAAGAGTCAGTAAGGTATACCCTTTGGGACAGATAAGCACGTCCCTGGGGTCATGTCTCTCGGCAACTGCCCCG
>JAJYNB010000043.1 GCA_021786555.1 Bacillota bacterium
CAGGCGCTGTCTGGACTGCGGGGTGTGCTCCGAATGTTTGCAGTGCGTACCGGCCTGCCAGGCCCAGGCTATCAATCACCTGGCCCGGGAGGAATATGTGGACTTGGAGGTAGGGGCGATTATTCTGGCCACCGGCTTTGAGACCCTTGACCCCAGTGTGGGAGTGCAGTGGGGTTACGGGCGTTTCCCCAATGTGCTCTCCGGTCTGCAGTTTGAACGCATGTCCAATGCCTCCGGCCCAAGCGGGGGCAGGGTCCTGACTGAGAAAGGCTCGGAGCCCGAGGCTGTGGCCATCCTGCACTGCATCGGCAGCAGGGACAAGAACCACAGGGAGTACTGCTCCCGGGTGTGCTGTATGGCAAGCCTTAAGTTCGCCCACTTGCTTAAGGAGAAGACCAGGGCCAAAGTCTACGAGTTTTATATCGATATGCGCGCTTACGGCAAGCAGTACGAAGAGTTCTACAACAGGGTTCAGGACGAGGGGGTCAACTTTATCCGCGGCAAGGGGGCCGAGGTAATGGAGAAACACGGCCGGCTGGTAGTGCGGGCTGAAGATACCCTTTTGGGGGCGTTCCGTGAAGTGCCCGTTGACATGGTCATCTTAAATTCTGCCCTGATTCCCCGCGGCGACGCCGGCGATGTTGCCCAAATGTTCAACATCCAGCGCAGCCGTGATGGATTCTTCCTGGAGTCCCATCCGAAGCTGGAACCGGTCAAGACCGCCACGGATGGGATTTACCTGGCCGGCACCTGCCAGGGGCCCAAAGACATCCCGGACACAGTGGCCCAGGCCGCAGGCGCTGCGGCAGAGGCTCTGGAGAAAATCGCGGCAGGGAGGGTCAAAGTTTCCCCAATTTCCGCCTATAACCTTGTGGAGCGTTGTTCCGGCTGCAAAGTCTGCATCGAGATGTGCCCGTACAAGGCAATTTCCTTTGACGCTCAGCAGGAAGTGGCGCTATTTAATGAAGCGTTGTGCAAGGGTTGCGGCACTTGTGTAGCTTCCTGCCCCTCAGGCGCTGCGCGGATGCGCAATTTCGAGGCTGACCAGATGCTGGAGATTATCGAGGGGGTGTGCGCGGTATGAGCTTTGAGCCCAAAATCGCAGGGTTTTTGTGTAACTGGTGCGCCTATACAGCAGCCGACCTGGCCGGGATATCGCGGCTGAAATACCCGGACAATATCCGCATCATCCGGGTGATGTGCACAGGGCGGATTGAGCCCTCCTTTGTGCTCAAGGCCTTCGCCTCGGGCGCTGACGGAGTGCTGGTGGCCGGCTGCCACCCCGGGGGATGCCATTACCAGGAAGGAAACTACAAGGCTTACAAGCGCACCCTGCTCCTGAAGAGGCTGCTGCCCCAGTTCGGGATCGCGGCAGAGCGGTTCCGCATGGAGTTTATCGCCAGCAGTGAGGGTGAAAAGTTTGCCGCGGTGGTCGGAGAGATGGTGGCTAAGCTGAAGACCTTGGAGCCTTTGCAGACTGCATCGGACAGGCTCGCGGAGCTGGATGGAATGTTTGGGGAAGCGGAAGGGGGTACAGGCGGTGGCAGATAAGCTTAAGTTTGCTTTTTACTGGAACGCCAGCTGCGGGGGTTGTGAGATTGCGGTGCTGGATATCCATGAGAAGATTCTTGATGTGGCCGCCCTGGCGGACATCCTGCTCTGGCCCGTGGCCGTTGATTTCAAGAAACATCATATCAGGGACTTGCCTGACAAACATATCGACGTGAGTTTCATCAACGGCGGGACCCGCACCTCGGAGCAGAGAGAAATGGCTGAGCTGCTGCGCCGCAAGAGCAAGGTGGTTGTGGCCTTCGGCGCTTGCGCTTCGCTGGGCGGCATACCTTCTCTGGCTAATTTCCATAACCGTGAGGAGATCTTCCAGCGCGCCTACATCGAGACTCCCAGTACCGACAATCCCAAGGGAATATTCCCCCAGGTCAAGACTGCCTTACCGGAGGGAGATCTGGAATTACCTTTGTTCTTTAACCATGTTTACAGGTTGGATCAGGTAATCGCGGTGGACTACTACCTTCCGGGCTGCCCGCCCACTCCTGACATGATAGCTGCGGCAGTAACCGCTATCGCCGGCAACAGCTTGCCCCCCGCGGGCGCGGTTTTTGGCGGGCCCAGCACAGTGTGTGATTCCTGCAAGCGGGTGAAGCAGGAGAAGAAGGTTAAGGGTTTCCACCGTATCCACGAGATTATCCCTGACCCCGAGCGGTGTTTGCTGGAACAGGGGATAATCTGTGCCGGCTCCGCAACCCGGGACGGCTGCGGCACGCTCTGTCTGAACGCCAATATGCCCTGCCGGGGCTGCTTTGGGCCGCCGGACGGGGTGGCGGACCAGGGTGCTAAGCTCTTGTCTGTCCTGTCCACTGTAGTGGACAGCAACGATTTCGGTGAAATTGAAAAGCTGATTGACCAGATTGCAGACCCGGCGGGATATCTCTACCGGTTTGCTGCGGCCAGTTCCCTGCTCAAACATAAACTTACCGGTGATGGGAAGAGTACGGTCCAGGCAGCTGAACGCAGTCAGCTGGAGGTGGCAAAATGAGCACTAAGCGCATCACCATCGATCCAATCACCAGACTGGAGGGCCATGGCAAGATCGAGATATTTCTTGATGCCGAGGGAGATGTAGCCAACGCATACCTCCAAATTCCGGAACTGCGCGGGTTCGAAAAGTTCTGTGAGGGACGGCCCGCGGAGGAGATGCCGCGGATTACTCCCCGCATTTGCGGGGTCTGCCCCGGAGCCCACCACATGGCTTCAAGCAAGGCGGTGGACCAGGTATTCAACGTGGATCCGCCTCAGGTTGCAAAAAAGCTCAGGGAACTGTTTTACAACGCCCACTATGTCCATTCCCACATCGCTCATTTCTACGCCCTGGCTGCGCCTGACTTTGTACTGGGCCCTGATGCAGACCCGGCGGAGCGCAACATCCTCGGCGTGGTGGCCAAAGTGGGGGTGGAAATCGGCTCCGAGGTGATCAAACACCGGGCGTATGCCCAGCAGATCCAGTCTATGATCGGCGGCAAGGCAACCCATGCGGTTTGCGGCCTGCCCGGTGGGATGAGCAAGGCCCTGAGCGAGGCAGAACGCACAGACATCGAGGGCAAGGGCGAGTCCCTGGTCAAGTTCTCCCTGTTCACGCTGCAAATATTTGAAGATGTGGTGCTGAAGAACAAGGCCTATCTGGACCTCATACTGGGTGATGTTTACTACATGCAGACCTATTATATGGGCCTGGTGGACGAGCAGAACAGGGTCAACTATTATGACGGTAAAGTGCGGGTGGTGGACCCGGAGGGTAAGGAATACGCCAAGTTCTCCGGGCTGGATTACTTGAACCACATTTCTGAGCATGTTGAGCCGTGGTCATACCTGAAATTCCCCTTCCTGAAAGGGAAAGGATGGAAGGGATTTGTGGATGGGAAAGAGAGCGGCGTTTACAGGGTAGGGCCTTTGGCCCGGCTGAATGCCGCCGAGGGGATGTCCACCCCGCTGGCCCAGGCAGCCTACGAGAAGATGTATAGAACTATCGGCATGAAACCGGTACACCATACCCTCGCTAACCACTGGGCCCGATTGATAGAACTGCTTAATGCCTCCGAGCGGGTTCTGGAACTGGCGCGGGACCCGGAAATAACGGATCCCAACACCCGCAACCTGCCCCAGGGCGTCCCCAAAGAAGGAGTGGGGATCGTGGAAGCCCCGCGCGGCACTTTGTTCCACCACTACCAAAGCGGGCCCGATGGGCTGATCACTAAGGCAAATATCATTGTTGGCACCACCAACAACAATGCAGCGATTACCATGTCCATCCAGCGCGCTGCCCAAAAACTGATAAAAAAGGGCGAGATTACTGAAGGGACGCTGAATATGGTCGAGATGGCCTTCCGGGCTTACGACCCCTGTTTCGGCTGCGCCACCCACAGTCTGCCCGGGCAGATGCCCATCAGGGCCAAAATCTATGACCACAAGGGGAACTTATGGCGGGAAATAATCCGGAACTAGGAAAACTGTTGATTTTAGGGTTGGGTAATACCATTGTGTCGGATGATGGAGTCGGTATCTATGTCGGCCGGCAGGTAAAAGATCTGCTGGCCGGCCCTGGCGTGGATTTCATTGAGGCATCCCTGGCAGGACTGCAGCTTCTGGACTACGTCTGCGGTTACGAGTGCCTGGTGATTATCGATGCGATTCAGACGCAGGGCGGGGTGCCGGGGAGCCTTTACTATTTGACAATAGAGTCCTTGC
>JAJYNB010000086.1 GCA_021786555.1 Bacillota bacterium
GAAAGATGGACGCAATCAGAGTAGTTCACTGGGGCCTGGGCGCCATGGGAAGCGGCATAGCCCGGCTGGTAAACGAGAAATCCGGTGTGGCCAGTGTTGGCGCATTTGACCGTGATCCCGGCAAGCTTGGCAGGGACCTGGCTGACGTGCTGAATTTATCTAAAAGATTGGGTACATTCGTAACCGAACCGCCTCAAGAGGGGGCTGATTTCCCCTCTGCCGATATTGTGGTTATCGCAACATCTTCTTTTACCAGGGAGGTGTTTAGCCAAATTGAAATGGCTGTTGAGGCTGGACTGAATGTAATTACCATAGCTGAGGAAATGGCTTTTCCGGCTGCCGGGGAGGAGAAACTGGCGGCGCGGATTGACGAACTTGCCAAAATCAAAAGAGTATCTGTATTGGGGACAGGCATCAACCCGGGTTTCGTTCTGGATACCCTTGTAATCGCCCTGACGGGACCATGCCTTAAGGTTAACAAAATAACAGCCACACGCATTAATGATTTGGCTCCCTTTGGGCCAACAGTAATGGCTACTCAAGGGGTTGGAACCACACCTCAGGAATTCCAATCAGGTCTTGGTACCGGCAGGATTGTGGGCCATGTGGGCTTTCAACAGTCCATCGCCATGATTGCCCGGGCACTGGGCTGGGAGATTGACGCAGTCAAGGAAACCAGGGAACCTATTCTTTCGAAAGTACGGCGGCAAACGGCCTATGCAGTGGTGGAACCGGGGCAGGTGGCGGGGTGCAGGCACACAGCTCAGGGACTGTCCAAGGGCCGGGTTCTGATTGAATTGGTCCACCCCCAGCAGATTCTGCCTCAACTGGAGGGAGTAGAAACGGGAGATTACATAAGCATTGAAGGAGAGCCTAACATCAATGTGCAAATACAGCCTGAAATTCCCGGTGGACTCGGGACCATGGCTATGGCAGTTAATATGATTCCCCAGGTGATAACTGCGCCGGCAGGACTCCTAAGCATGGCTGATTTGCCTGTACCGGCGGCACTGGCGGGTGATGTGCGCCGCCTGGTGGAAATGCGGGGGGGAAGAAAATAGATGGCAGTTGCCAAACAGGGAGACTGGGTTCAGGTATACAGAGTGGTGCTGCCGGCTGGCCAACGGGCGCCCCAGGTGCCGGAAGATACGCAAAAAGTAGGGCTGGAGCTGTGGGTCAAGGGCTTCCTGGCCCAGGCCTGGGGCACGACGGGGGAAGAGGTCTCAATCAGAACGGCTACGGGACGGGTGGTCAGGGGGAGGCTTACAGAAGTGCTGCCGGCCTACAGCCACAATTTTGGTGAACCCCAGCCAGAGCTGCTGGATATTGCTCAGGAACTGCGAACCCTGCTGAAAGGGGGCGGGGAGGTTGGCTGATATGGGTTACCAGGCGGTGATGGCCCGCAAGCAGGATATTGTCAAAAGGGCGGTTGGGATCGACTATGAGGAGTTTTCCAGCGGCGTGTTGGGTTTTGACTACGAGGGAATGATGCGCCAGGCAGCTTACAGCACGGAGGAAATGGTCAAGATTCAGAGGGAAACGGGTGTAGGGAATACTCCATTGCTGGAGATGAGGAATCTTACGGCCCTTGCCCGTAAGCTGGCACCCCGGGGCAAAGGGGCAAGAATCTTCATTAAGGATGAGGCAGCCAATCCCTCGGGCAGCTTCAAGGCAAGGCGCGCTTCAATCTCAATCTATCACGCTCAGAAAAACGGCTACAGGGGTGTAATTGCGGCCACGAGCGGCAATTACGGGGCTGCCGTAGCCTCCCAGGCTGCCATACGGGGGTTGAACTGCATCATTGTGCAGGAGGTTTTTGACAGCAGGGGTGTGGGACAGCCTGAGATTCTGGAAAAGGGGCGGGCCTGTGAAGCTTACGGCGCCGAAGTGGTGCAGCTTACAGTAGGCCCCGAACTCTTTTATTACTTTTTAGTACTATTGGAGGAAACAGGCTACTTTAACGCCTCTCTGTACACCCCATTTGGTATAGCGGGCGTGGAGACTCTTGGCTGGGAACTGGCCGGACAGGTAAGGGAACTGGCAGGGCGGGGCCCGGACGCGGTAGTGGTGACCCACGCCGGCGGGGGGAATGTCACCGGCACGGCCAGGGGACTGGAGAAGGCCGGGTGTAAGGAGACCAAAGTAATCGGGGCCAGTGTGGACCTAAAAGGGCTGCACATGGCCAGCGACCATGACTTTAACCGCAAATCCTTTACCACAGGGCACACAGGATTTGGCCTGCCTTTTGCCACCTGGCCCGACCGGGCTGACGTACCGCGCAATGCCGCCAGGCCCCTGCGCTATCTGGACCGCTATGTCACAGTAACGCAGGGGGAAGTTTTTTACATGACCGAAGCCCTGGCGGTGTTGGAAGGGCTGGAAAGGGGGCCGGCGGGAAACACATCCCTGGCAGCGGCCTTTGCCTTAGCTCAGGAAATGGATAACGATCAGATCCTGGTGGTGCAGGAGACCGAATACACCGGGGCAGGGAAACATCCTAATGCCCAGCTCACCTTTGCCCGCAACAACGGCATCGAGATCACACGGGGGGATCCGGCGGACAATATCCCGGGCCAGCGGATTGTAATTCCTAAACATCCCGGGCAGATTAAGCTTAAGGATGTAGATTTAACCAGGGCCAGGCGTTCCTATTTAAAAAACGCGGCCGCCCTGGTACCTGACGGCAGGGTCAGTCAAGCTGACTGCGAATTTCTTGCAGAAGACTGCGGTGGAAGTATGGACTGGGTGAAACGGGAATTGGCAGCAATAGGCATTACCACAGGAGGGACTAAAGATGGCTAGGTCTGACGACTTTGCAGCCAGGCGAAATGATCTGGCGGGGTTGAGCGACGCACAGCTGGAAGAAAGGTTCTGGCAGCTGGCCCGGGAAGCAGTGGAACCGCTCCTGGAATTGGGGAAAACCCACACCTCGCCCTCTATCGAGCGTTCGGTCCTGCTGCGCATGGGTTTCTCCAGCCTGGAGTCCCAGGCTATTACAGCAAAAAGCCTTGAGCACGGCCTCCTGGGTAAAGGAGCAGGACATTTAGTCTGGCGGGCCTCTGTCCTGCGGGGAATTCCGCTGCGGGAGGCAGGCTTAGCACTGGCAGAGGATAAATATTGGGATGAACTTGGGGCATGGTTCGCGGGGAGGCGGGGTGAGTGAAGATAAGATTGGATCCACGGCAGAAGCTGAATGTGGAACAGGTGTTGGAAGGCCTGGATAATTACAGGCCGCGCCGGAAAGGGTGGACCTGGCGCCGGCAGCTGCCGGAAAATAAGCTTGGGCCTTTTACCTACCACCAGACATCCCCTTCCCTGGAACAGGGCGGCTCATTGCCGGCCGCCAAGTATTTTGGCGGCATTGACCCACAGCCTGAATGTACCATTACCAGTGAGATAGCTTCAGGCAGGTTTGAAGATGACCTGCGCCGCATGCGCATGGCTGCCTGGCACGGAGCAGACCATATCATGGTCATCCGCACAGCGGGCCAGAGCCACTTTGACGGCTTAATCGAAGGAACTCCCGAAGGGGTCGGCGGAGTACCCATAAGCCGTAAGCAGCTCAGGGCTACCCGCAAAGCTCTGGACTTAATCGAGGATGAGGTGGGCAGAGCAATCAATCTCCACTCCTATGTCAGCGGCGTAGCGGGGCCGGAAGTGGCGGTCCTGTTTGCTGAGGAAGGTGTAAACGGCGCCCACCAGGACCCCCAGTATAATGTGCTGTACCGTAATGTCAACATGGTCCGCTCCTTTGTGGACGCGGCGGAGGCCAAGACACTGATGGCCTGGGCCGGCATGGCCCAGATTGATGGCGCTCACAATGCCAATGCCACGGCTCGGGAAGCCTGGAAGGTAATGCCTGAGCTATTAGTGCAGCATGCCATCAATTGTGTCTACTCAAAAGGGGCAGGCCTGCCCAAGGACTTGATTTGCCTCTCCACCGTCCCTCCGACAGCCCCGCCCGCACCTGCCCTAAGGCTGGATTTACCC
Source organism: Bacillota bacterium (assembly GCA_021786555.1). Taxonomy (GTDB): domain Bacteria; phylum Bacillota; class Desulfitobacteriia; order Desulfitobacteriales; family JAJXUE01; genus JAJZPO01. The sequence goes on from JAJYNB010000086.1 coordinate 3,991, forward strand.
TATGCAGTAGCACTGCGGGACCTGTTTACGGGTTACCGCATGCGAGCTCAAATGAACACTAAATACATGGAGTCTGACACCCGGGAGGTGACGGTCACCCATACTCTCAACCTCTTACTGTCGCGGCTCACATCAGCGGACATCCAGAGTACCATCACGCCGGATGAAGGGAGAAACGTCCCCTGGCACTTTAATTCCGTTCATGCCGTGAATACGGCAAAGCAGGGACTGGTGGGCCTTGATGGATTA
>JAJYNB010000144.1 GCA_021786555.1 Bacillota bacterium
CTGTCAAGGGACCTGTCCCCCTGACACTGTTTGGGCGGGTTAGTTGTGATCGGTTCGATCCGAAGCCTGATCAGCCAAGGATCGGCACGTCCGGCTCCTGGTACCAGATTGAAATTAACGTCTTGCTGCCGGAGCTTTGGGTTATGGTTTGAATCTTGACCCAGGAGTTGTCCTGCAGCCATCGGTTTACCTCGCTCTCCAATGCGGCGGAGTGCTCGGCCTCAAAGATTTTTACTTTCATCGCAAACAACCTTCCGGGAGTAGTTTCTTCTCATATCTTAGCCGGGAATGCAAGGCTTGGCAAGCGGAAGGCACCCTCCATGGGTGCCTGTAGTGCAATTATAAGCTGTCAGTGATTACTTTAGGTCCGCCGTTGTCGGCGTAGTTCCTGGGCTCTTGGCTTGGAGAATCGGAGTCGGTACGGTCACCGGTCAGGTTCAGGGAAAGAGGATTGAAAGTCCCCAAATGAGATTGGGTTGTCCCGGTCTTAAAACTTGTGCTCCTGAGCATAGCATACTCTCCTTTAGGCTGTTTTGGCGTCTGATTCTATTCTTGCAGCTAAAGGAGATAATTATGCTCGCCATCCCCCTTGATTGACCGCAAAACAGCTCAAAAACGGGAAAGGTCCCATGATGAGGAAGTGTCAGGGGGACAGGTCCCTTGACACTAAACCTGAAATGGTTAGAAAGATTGGAGTGTCAAGGGACCTGTCCCCTTGACACTCTTTAGAATTCGACCAGGCGTATCATATCCGGGTCTATCTCGTTCAGAGCATCCATCTCCTGTTTAGTTGGGGGGTGGGTAAACGGGACATCCTCTACGTGTAAATCGAAGCCCGTATTGGCCTGGACTTCCTGCGGTCCTGAGTAATAATGGATGCTCTCCACTTTCAGTTCTCCGTCGCGCAAGGCAAAGACGCACAAGGGGGTGACCACCCGGTCCAGCCTGGCCCCGGCGGCGGTGATAAAGTTTACCCGGTCCACAAAGGTCTTGCTGTCATGGCGGGTACGCCAGGCCAGAATCCGCCCGGCGGTTTCGGTCAGAAAGGCGGACCCAGCCCCGCCGGGAAGACGTACCTTGGGTTTGGCGTAATCGCCAATGGCGCTCATGTTGATGTTGCCGTGCTTATCTATTTGCACCCCGCTAAGAAAAGCCGTGTCCAGCTTACCCCGGGCTGCCAAATCAAAGGCATCGGCCAGGGTGAAGATAGATGCGGTGCCCCTCAACAGCACCGGGTCTGCGGTGGAAGAGGTGAAGGAGGCGGGGTTCGGGTTGACGCTGCCGGTAATATTGATATAGGTGAGATTAGGGGCATGGAGTTTTTGGGCCAGAAGTATGGCCAGCATCGGTATGGGGGATGCCACCCCGTGAAAAGCGGTTTCGCCGTCCCGCAGCAAGCGGGCCAGGGCTGCCACCATCATGTTGCTTTGTTCTTCCACACTCACTGCACGGGCCCCCTTTCACCGGAAAGAACCTGGGACATTAGTTTAGCGTAGGCCTGGTCGCTGCCCGCAGCTGTCAGATAGGCTTGGAAGAAATCAGAGTCAAAGGGGTAGGTCTGCCCGCAGCTGCACGGCCAGGCGCCCCGAGGAGCTTCAACCACCGCCTGCACGAGGAAACCGGGAATATCGGTCCCCTCCGGCCTGGTTTGCAGTTCTTCTGTTGCAACCACCTGTTCGCAGGTTATGATAACCTTTTTGCTGGCCTTCGCCAGGAGAACATCATCGTATTTGGAACCCCACATTACGGCATTGCCTTCCCGGTCCGCCTTTTCCACATGAATCAGGGCCCAATCTGGTTCGACGGCCTTAACCGCCACATATTCGTTGAGGCTGTAGGGGTCCTGGACTAACTTGAAGCCCTGGGCCTGGACCAAGCCGGAACCTTTAACCCCGGCCACCGGCAGGAAGGAGACTCCCTGGACTGCGGCCCGCAGTCCTGCGATGAGGGTAGGTCAGGTGTGCTCAAGCAGGTTGACCTGGCCCTGTTCCACACCGCGGCGGAAGCGGGGGGCGAGGCCGAAAGATTCAAACCCCACGTAAGCTGAGATTACCTGGGATACTGCGCCGCTGCCGCAAAGAACATCAACTGTATAAGCTCCGGCGGTAGTGACCAGGCTGAGGTTATGCTTGCTTTGACGGATTAACTCATGTACAGCCGCCGAGGGAGAGCGGTGCAGGGTGTTTCCACCCAAGGCTACAGTGGAGCCGTCAGGAATCTCGGCAATCGCCCTGGCCAGAGTTGTAAGCTTATCAGGCAAAACTATCACCCCTTTTGCTGGAATACCTTACTCTTTCTGCATAGATCAGTTAAAACCTGCCGGCAGGACTCTAAGGTAGAATTTTTCCCACGCTCAGGCAGGTCCTGGTTTCAAGCCCTGCTGCCGGGCCCTTAGCCGATTCCGGTACTGGGCAGGGGATACATTAAGGCGAAGGCGGAACCCGCAAGGTCTGACTTGGCTGGGACTACGGGTACGCAGAAAATAAGTTCACTCCGGGAGGAGTGTAGGGTCCCGGTACCAGGACACAACTAGGACAACAGAACCGTCCCCGTTGTCCTAGTAAAAAAGGCCGGCGTAAGCGCCGGCCTTTTTTGAGAATTTAAGTTTACTTGGCTGCTTTACCGGCAGCCTCATCCACAGCTTCTTTTTTGTTGCTATACATGCTGAGAACCAGGTTCAGCACAATGCCAACGGCGGAAGCCCAAGCCACGGAATGGTCTTTCAGGCCGATACCGAGCGCGAAGATAACCGAGGCCACGATGAGGTTTTTGGCATCGGAGAAGTCAACCTTTGCTTCTACCAGGGTTCTTATGCCGGCTGCGCCGATCATACCGAAGAGAAGTATAGTAACCCCGCCCATGACCGACATGGGAATGGAATGCACCGCCGCCTGCAGCGGGTTGACGAAACTAAGGATGATGGCGATGATGGCCGCCATCAGGATGTTAAAGGTGCTGTAAACCCGGGTTACGGCGAGGACACCGATATTTTCGCCGTAGGTGGTTACCGGGGGGCCGCCGAACAAACCGGCGCACAAGGTGGCCAGGCCGTTGCCCAGAACCACGCGGTCGAAGCCGGGATCGCTGATCATGTCGGTGCTGGTGATATTCCCCAGGACAAAAATGTGCCCCAGGTCTTCGATAATGGTAACCAGGGCCAGAGGAGCCATGGCTGCGATGGCAGCCATGTCAAGCTTGGGGAACTGCCAGGACCCGGCTTGTACCGGGGAGACAAAGGGAGTGGAGAAGGAAGCCGTAAGAGCTGTCAAATTCACTTTTCCCATCAGAATTGCAAAAATATAACCTGCAATAATACCGAGCAGGATAGGAATCACTTTGTAGAAGCCTTTGGCGTACACAGAAAGCAGAACGGTTACCGCCAGGGTGAAGGCAGCGATGCGCCAGTCGTCTGCGGCCATGCCGGCGGCAGTCGGGGTGAGGCTGAGGCCGATGATTGCCACCACGGGTCCGGCCACCACCGGAGGGACCAGTTTATGTATGAACCCGGTGCCGAACAATTTCATCAACAGGAAGAATACCACATAGACCAGGCCTACAGATACCACACCTCCCATGGCAGACCCCAGGGTGTGGTTTTGTTTGACGAAAATGGTCAGGGCCCCTATGTAAGCAAAGGAAGAACCCAGGTAGGCGGGAACCTTGAAGCCGGTCAGGAGCAGGAAGATAATGGTGCCCACCCCTGAGGAGAGAAGGGCTACGGCCGGACTCAGGCCGGTCAAAAAGGGTACCAGGACTGTGGCGCCAAACATTGCGAACACGTGTTGAATACCTAGGGGAATCGCCCTGCCAAGGGGCAGCCTTTCATTGATTCCGACAGTGGATTGCATGAAGCCAAACACCTCCAAAGCTTTTACGGGAACAAAAACGGCCTCTTCCTACCTTTTGGCCAGAAAGAGGTCGCATCTTACAGCGCCGGATATTTCCCTTTCTTAGCCTCACTGGACTAAATTAAAAGGCAGGTCCTGGACCTTTCTTTTATTCTCGTCCTGAAGCATAACATATTTCATTTGCGACTTCAATAAAGAATTTTCGACTGATATATACGGTATTCGACATTAAGGTCGTAATAGCATCGTGTTGCTGGTTCTATTACCTTGTCAGTTTGAATAACTTTTCGTGACACGAAGTATCCAAGTGTGCTATGTTAATAGCAGGTGAATACCAACAGGGAGCAACACTTTGAAGCTTACTGAGAAAACCTTTCCGGCTTTGCGGCAT
>JAJYNB010000101.1 GCA_021786555.1 Bacillota bacterium
CACTACTACCAAGTATTTTGAGCCACTATCCATTTCTCATTCTCCTATTGCTTATTTTAGTTTAGGACCCCAGCCGGCCTTTTATCCCTATACACCCAGGGGGTATCTATAAATAATATTAATCCCTTGCCGAAAATTGTCAAGGGATTAAGGAAAATTTGTTGTTGTCCGACAATTAGGATGGGACTCGTCCTGACCAGCGTAGTAGGGGAGTACTATGAAGGCAGGATAACGATAGGAAGATTGTCTTAGCGCAGCTGAAAAATTAGTTTTGCCGCCACCAGACAGGACATGGTGATAAAAATCGGTTTAACCAGGCTAACCCCGCGCTGAATCGCCAATTTGGTGCCAACCCTGGACCCCGCTATCATGAACATAGCCATTGGAATCCCGTAAAACAACACGATTTTGCCATTCAATGCAAAAAGAAGCAGAGAAGCCAGGTTGCTGGTGAAATTCAGCACTTTCGAGTTGGCTGAAGCGGTAATGAAGTCAAAACCATAAATCGTGATAAATGCGAATATCAAAAAAGAGCCGGTCCCCGGACCGAAGAAACCGTCATAAAAGCCCAAAAACAAAGCAAAGAAAGAGCCTGCTGCCTTACTAAGGGCACTAAGGCCCTTAAAATGTTCCTCAATCCCCAAGTCACGGCGCAAAAGAGTATAGGCTACAACAAACAAAATCAGGATCAACACAGCCTTATTCAGAAAATCAGAACTGACACGCAGCACTGCCCACACTCCTAACAGGGCGCCGATGAAGGTAAACGGAATCTGGTATTTTACCAAGGGGAAGTATACCTTGCCCGAGCGGGCAAAGGCGAGGGAACTGCTAAAAGACGCGGAAGTAGCGGCAAATTTATTTGTTCCCAGTGCCAGGTGGGGAGGCACTCCGGCGAGAAGCAGTGCAGGAAGACTAATCAAACCGCCGCCCCCTGCGATGGCATCAACGGCAGCGGCTAAAAACCCCAAGGAGCAGGTCAAAGCCAGACTAAGCCACATGTTTACACCCTTCTCCAATTAAACTCCAGTTCTCAGTATAACTCGAAACAGCCTGGAAGTAAAAGTAAAGGCTTGATCCCTTCGCATTAGAAACAATATTTGTCTTAATGTGGTATTTTACGTATTTACAGACAATAGTTGATAGCCTACAATATACTAAAGGACCCAATAATGGAAAACTCGACAATAGCAAAATTAGTGAAAACTAATGACGCAAAGCCACGGGTCTACGGGTTATGGACCACGACAGCCGGGCTACCGAAGTTGTTAGACTGTTACTTGAACTGGAGGCGCCAGTAATGTAACAAGCCTGTCTTTGATAGCTTTTCTGTCAGAGACGGGCTTGTTTTGTTTTCCTGCGGGGATCAGGTGTTCCGAGCAGTTTATGTGAATGCAGTCACATAATTTTGATGTTATCGTTTGGATATGACAACCAAAGGCTTAGGACATGTTTCCTGGCAGGTTATGCTGGGTCCAGTTTACAAGTTTATAGGGCGGTGATGGTATGTTTACAACAGATACCGCTTTGCAGAAGCAAATCTTGAGTGGTTTGGACATTTCTTGTTTAGAGTCAGTACTGGAGAACATGCCTAACGGCATCATGCTGCTGGACGAAGCCGGTAAGGTTAGTTTCCTAAACAGGGAGTTTAGTGAACTTACCGGTTACAGTTTGGCTGATTTGGGGGGCCTGAGCCACTATGATGTAGTCCGCTTGATTGTGGCTGATGCCGAGGGGGCCTACGAAGAAATCAAAGCCAGCTTGAACCTCACTTTAGAGGGAAGAACGACCAGTGCGAAACGCAAATTGCATCACAGGAATGGTTATGAGGTACCGGTTGAAATCACGGGCTACCCGGTACGTGACAGCAGCCTCCGGACCAGGGCCGTAATGCTGATTTGGAAAGACCTGCATGCCGACTTGTTATTGAAGATAACCAGCACCATCAATTCCTCATTACAATTGAGTGACGTGTTAAAAAATACCACCACTGTGGTGGTGAATTATTTAGGACTCGGTTCGAATGCCGTCTTCCTGTTGGACCGTAAAATGAATGGTTTACGACTGATTTCCTGTAACCTTTACGAAAGCGAAGAAGACTTGCCGAAACTTTTGATACCTATGGGACAGGGAGCCCCAGGCCAAATTGCTCAGACCCGCCAACCTGTTTATGTAGCCAACCTGGGGGACGAGGCCCTGACCAATGATATTGCTATGGTGGGCAGCAGTGCAATTGACAAATTCAAAAACAAATCCAGCATTGGCTACCCGCTGGTTTTTCGGGATGAACTTCTGGGAGTAATAGCCTTTGATGCCGAGACAGTGCGGGAATTCAGCCGAAAAGAGAAAAGGCTGTTTGAAACCATCGCCAGCCAGGTAGCGCTGGCAATATACAATGCCCAGCTTTATGCCAGGATAGAGCATCTGGCCATTACAGATGGTCTTACCGGATTATACAATCAGCGTTATTTCCGCGACAGACTGGCCGAGGAGTTGGACCGTTCCAAGCGTAACCAGGGCTTTATCAGCCTGATGATGCTGGATATCGATTATTTTAAGAACTATAACGACGTCCAGGGGCACCTGCAGGGAGACCAATTGTTGGTGGATTTCGCCAGTATAATAAAAAGCAATGTCAGAAAATATGACATCGTATGCCGCTACGGCGGGGAAGAATTTGCGGTTATTTTGCCAGACTGTACCCAAGATGAGGCTGCCTACACGGCAGAGAGAATCCGGTCCGCCTGTGAAGATCACGAGTTTTTTGGCAGGGAGCAGCAGCCTGCCGGCAGGGTGACCGTTTCCATCGGGGTGTCATTTTACCCTAAAGCGTCCACTGGTCAGGACCTCATCTTATTTGCGGACAGAGCCTTATATAAAGCCAAACATCGCAAGCGCAATAAGGTGGAATGCTACGTTTAGGACTAATTCACTTTGACAGTCATGCCATCGGAAGCCGCCAGGACATTCATTCCCAGCTCCTGAGTTAAGTGCGCGGCCAGTTCCCAGGGCTTAGCTTCAAGCACAGGCATGCCAAAATGGGTCAAAATTGCCTGGCGTGGCCTGAGTGCCTGCAACACCTGCTTCACATCCTCCAGTGACAGGTGTTTTATTCTGTCATGGGAGGTCTTGAGAACTACGTTCATAACCAAAAGGTCGGATCCTCTGTAACTCTCCAGCAGGACGGGGAAATATTTAGTATCCACCATAAAAGACACCTTGGTATTCTCAAGCTGAAAGATAACGCCATAGGTTTCCACGCCATGCTGGTGTCTGACCGAGGTGGAAAACGCCAGATCACCCAAGCGGTATTGGGTGTTCTCCTGCAAAATCACAATGTCCTGCAGAAACCCCCGTAAGTATTTAAGGACTACGGCATTCTCTCCGGTAATGCATTCTTGTGGTGCAAACAGCACGCCCCTTTTTTTGAGTCCGCCATCAGTCATGCCGTCGATTAGAACATTGACATCGCTACTGTGGTCAATGTGAGCGTGGGTCAATATTATTCCGTCCAGTTTGGCAACATCAAGCCGCGGTTTGGCGGCGGCAAGCCTTACCAGCGTTCCAGGACCAGGGTCCAGTACAATATTCTTGTGCCCGATGTTGATGAAAACACCTGCGGAAGACCTGAGTTGCCTGGCAACGGCAAATCTTGCCCCGGCAGTGCCCAAAAACTTGATGTAATCCTGTGAGTCCAAGTGAGAAACCCCCTTGTTGAAACCGGCGTTGCATAAACCTAATTGTAACATTATACCGGCCGGAAGGCCATTAAACTGTCTGGAGTGATAACAATCGAGAAAGAATCCTTTAACATTTTAATCTTTTATGCTAAGCTTTATATACCCCATACGGGTATAAGTTCGTGAAATGGAGTGTGACTGGATGCTCAAGAAAGTAGTTTCTGTCAGGCGAATTATCCAGGCAGTATTAGCGGTACTGCTGTACTTAGCTGTTGCTTATCTTAACATCAACCTGCTCTATGTGATTCTTTTTGGCTCTGCCCTGGGTATAGTGCTGGGCAAAGTCTTTTGCCGCTGGATGTGCCCAATTGGGCTGGTCATGGAAGTTTTGATGAGCCTTAATCCCGAGAACCGGCAGAGGCAGTTGTACAGTTATTATAAACTGGGATGTCCCATAGCGTGGATCAGCGGGTTTCTGAACCGGTTCAGCCTGTTTAAAGTGAAAAGGAAGGCAAGCCTGTGCGTCAATTGCGGAGTGTGCGACAAG
>JAJYNB010000072.1 GCA_021786555.1 Bacillota bacterium
CCGACATACCCGGTCCCGCCTGTGATAAAAACCCGCATAATGAATAGCTCCTTCCTTTGAGGATTCACCATAAACTTTCTCTAAACGTTCTTTGTTTACCCAGATTTATCCTTCTAAGTTAAGAGAATTTTCTAGATTCAAATCGCAAACTCAAATCCAACATTGTCAAACCACAAACACTGTCAAATCCTACTTGTCATGGTGTTAGATGTTATGATATAATGATGTCAGCATTTTCGAAAGGTGCAATACACCTGATGCAAAAGTGAATATGACTCTTATCCAGAGTGGTGGAGGGACTGGCCCTATGAAACCCGGCAACCGGCATTTTTTGTGCAGTGGTGCCAAATCCTGCAGGACAATGTTCCTGAGAGATGAGAAGAGGATTGCTGATGGCGCCGAGCAAACCTCTTTCATCCGGGAAGAGGTTTTTGTTTTGCGCGAATTGCCTGGTCAAAACTGAATAAGCATCAGAAAATCACCACGTCAAGTAAAAAACCGGGAGGAATTAATTTGAGCGAGCAGTATAACTTAGAGACTTTGGCTGTGCATGGGGGACAGGAACCCGACCCCGCAACCGGATCAAGGGCTGTACCTCTTTACCAAACGACTTCCTATGTGTTCCGTGACTCGGACCATGCGGCTGCGTTGTTTGCCCTGCAGGAACCGGGCAACATATATACGAGGATTATGAACCCCACCCAGGACGTATTTGAGAAGAGGGTCTCTCTGCTCGAGGGGGGCGTGGGAGCCCTGGCCCTGGCCTCAGGCCACGCTGCCATCAGTTACGCCATCTTAAATATTGCTGAGGCGGGGGATGAAATCGTATCTTCCAGCTTTCTTTACGGTGGGACCTATAACATGTTTGCCGTTACCCTGCCCAAATACGGCATTAAGGTAAATTTCGTGGATCCCAGCGATCCGGAGAACTTCCGCAAAGCCATAACGCCAAAGACCAAGGCCCTTTACGCGGAAACTATCGGCAACCCGCGCATCGATGTTCTGGATATAACCGCCGTGGCGGAGATTGCCCACGCGGCGGGGATTCCTCTCATTATTGACAATACCTTTGCCAGCCCCTATCTCTGCCGTCCCATTGAGCACGGCGCCGACATAGTGGTGCATTCCGCAACCAAGTTCATCGGCGGCCACGGCACTTCCATGGGAGGGGTGGTAGTGGACTCGGGCAAATTTGACTGGGGCAGCGGCAAATTCCCCGGTTTCACGCAACCAGACCCCAGTTATCACGGTATCAAGTACGCGGAGGCCCTTGGCCCCCTGGCTTTTATCATTAAAATGAGAGTTCAGCTGCTGCGTGACCTGGGCGCCTGCCTAAGTCCCTTCAATTCCTTCCTTCTCCTGCAGGGACTGGAAACCCTTCATCTCAGGATGGAGAGGCATTCTGCCAATGCTCTGGCGGTAGCCCGCTTTCTGGCAGCCCACCGGGCGGTATCGTGGGTAAATTACCCAGGGCTGGAGACCAGTCCTGAATATGAAAAGGCGGGGAAATATCTGCCTAAAGGCTGCGGGGCCATCTTCACCTTCGGCATCAAGGGGGGCAGGGCTGCAGGCAAGAAGTTTATCGACAGCTTGAAACTGTTTTCCCTCCTGGCCAATGTGGGAGACGCTAAGTCCCTGGTGATTCATCCGGCCAGCACCACCCATTCCCAGCTTGACCCGGAACAGCAGGAGAAGTCAGGGGTGACTGAGGACCTGGTCCGCCTCTCGGTCGGCATCGAGAACGCCGAAGACATTATCGCCGATCTGGAGCAGGCCCTGGCCGCATCACAGCAGTAGATCCGGTACCTTACTCATTGTGCAGCAACGGTGGAAAACACATATGCAGCCGGGATAGGACGTCAGAACCGTCCCCGTATCCTAATAACCCCGTGTGAGATGCCCTAAGAAATCTTGGGAATTCATACGGGGTTATGATTTTGGCAGAGGCGGAGTTCCTTGGCATATATTCGGCCTTCTGGTATAATATAGAGAGTGCAGGGAAACCTTTCCTGTAAATGGAGGTGTAAAAATGGAGAAAAAACCCACTCAGAGCAGTACCGAGCTGGGCAACATCCGCATAGCCGACGAAGTAGTCGCCATAATTGCCGGCCTGGCAGCCACGGAAGTTGAAGGTGTAGCCGGGATGAGCGGCGGACTTGCCGGGGGCATTGCTGAAATGCTGGGGCGCAAAAACCTATCGAAAGGGGTAAAAGTGGAAGTCGGCGAAAAGGAAACCGCCGTGGACTTATATATGATTGTGGATTTTGGCGTAAGGATTCCCGATGTGGCCAGGAAGATTCAGGACAGCGTCAAACAGGCTATAGAGAGTATGACCGGGTTGGCGGTAATTGAAACAAATGTTCATGTTCAGGGAGTCAATTTTCACCCGGCTTCGGAAGCAAAAGAGGAAGAGACCAGGGTTAAGTAGCACCTTGGCCGAAGGGAGACAGTTGAGTTGCGCATCGGTAACTTTGGGGCCGTTTTGCTTGGGTTCATCTGCTTGCTGATCTCAGCCTTGATCACCGCCGTAATGTTTGGCTGGACGAGCCCCATTCAGAATTTGCTAACTGAAATTTCACAGAACATGGTTTACTCGGCTGTAGCCGCCATTGTTTTTCTCTTACTGTCCATCTTGTCTTTTGCCATGGTGCGTTTTCGCGACAAGGTCCAGGTGGCTGTATCATCGAGCACCAAGTTCGGGGAAATCAGGATTTCTGACCGCACCATTGAGGGGATTGTCAGCCGGGCCGCCCTGAATATCGAGGGCATCAAAGAAGTGACTCCAAGAATTCAACCCCTGCCGGAAGGGATAAAAGTGTTTATCCAAGCAGTGACTAACCCTGACTTTGTTATTCCCCACGTGGTTGAAACCCTGCAGGATGCGGTTAAGCAGGATGTGGAGAAATTTACCGGCCTTAAGGTTGCAGAGGTGAAAGTGATGGTGCAGAACGTTGATACTCCTAGCCCCATCCGCCTCCGATGAAGGAATTTTGGTTAAAGATAGTTGAAAGGCTTACCGGAGCGTGTCTTCAGCTCCTGGAAGAGCATCCGGGCAAAGTCATTGGGGTATTGACAGGGTTTATTCTTGGCTTGATTGTAGTTTTGCTGGGATTTTGGCGTACGCTGATCATTATGCTGTTTGCCGGGGCAGGTTTTTATTTTGGCAAGCGTCGGGATGAACATAAAGACTTCAGCCAATTTCTGCAGACGTTTTTCGGAGAACGCAAATGACCTTCCGCAGTTTAGGTTGGGGAAGGTTTTTTTGTCTTATAAACCGGGTTCTGCAAAGATTTTGCCTAAACCCTTATTATTTGCCGGTCAAAGTTGGAAAGCTAGAGAAGAAAGAATTACCTTGGCCAGAACATCAAAGAACAGGCTTAACTCACTGGGGCCCCCGCAAAATCGTTAGCTTCGTTGAGCAGTCCTAGGGTTTTGCGGGGTAACTAAAACAGGGGGACTTTTTGTGAGCAGAAGATTGTCCAGGGAAACAGCGCTTCAGGTAATGTTTCAGGTGGATATGGCTAAAGCGGAGCCTGATGCTGCTATCTCTTATACCTTTGAAGAATTTGCGGTACCTGAAGCCAGTCAGAATTTTGCGCGCCGCTTGGTAGTTGGAACTGTAGCACACCTGCCTCAAATCGACCAAACTATTCAATCGGTTGCCAAAGAGTGGAATATGGAGCGGATGGCTAACGTTGACCGCAATATTTTGCGCCTGGCAGTCTATGAACTGCTGTATTGCCCTGACATTCCGCCTAATGTGGCGGTGAACGAAGCTATCGAACTGGCCAAAATTTACAGCGGTGAAGAAGCGGGTAGATTCGTAAACGGCATCCTGGGTGTATTGGCGACGGCACAAAACAACCAAGGCATAGCGCTGGAGGATAAGCCATTGCCAGAGATGCAGGACATGGCTGTCTCAAAAACAGAGGAGGCCGGCATCAAGCCTCTGGCAAAAGGTGACCAGACGTAATGAGCATCTTCTTGGGTATAGACACCAGTTGTTATACCACGTCCGTGGCTGCAGTGAGTGCTGATGGACGCTTATTGGCGGATCTGCGGCAGGTTTTACGGGTCGGGCCGGGAGAAAGAGGGCTGCAGCAGTCGGAGGCTGTGTTTCAGCATGTGCAAAACCTGCCTGGTTTGCTGGAGGAGCTGGCGGGCATGGTGGACCTGGGCCAGGTGTCAGGCATCGGCGCCAGTGTCAGCCCGAGGCCT
>JAJYNB010000002.1 GCA_021786555.1 Bacillota bacterium
GAGGACTGTCCACGGCTGATTCACCTTAACCACGGGTTACTACAATTGGACACGTAATCCCGCTGCCTGAATTAGCCGAAGACACCCCTGCATCGATCCTCGGACCTCGGACCTCGGACCTCGGACCTCGGACTTCGCCTAGGGCAGTTCAATCACCGGTTTTTCCTGCGATCTCCGGTAGAGCAGAAAGTTGCGGCCGATGACCTGGACCAGTTCGGCCTGGGCGGCTTCCGCGAGCTCAGCGGCAATCTCGCCTGGGGCTTCCAGGCAATTCTGCAGCACGCGGCCCTTAATCAGTTCCCGGGCTTCCAGAGTGTCCACAGTCTGCTTCACCAGGTTTGGGGCGATTCCCCCCTTACCCAGCTGAATCACCGGAGTCAGCTCATGGCCCAGGCTGCGCAAATATCGTTTCTGTTTACCTGTAAGCATTTTAAAATCGGCCCGAAGGCCGTTCACCCCTTTTTAAACATTCTTTGAGGATTATACCATAAGAATTCCCAAAAATCATTGATAATAGTGCGTAACAGCAATAGAGTGAAATTTCACTCTGTCAATACCAAAAAAATTCAATCAAGGGTACTATGAACCTTACGTACTTACAAACATTTGGCCAGCCAGTCTGAAATCTGTTTTTACATAAACCAAACTCTCTTAGTGGAACAATAGATGCAGTAAGTCACGAATGGAGGTATCAGAGTGGTTGGATCAATGTTTTGTTTTCAGTGTGAGCAGGCAATTGGTGGTAAAGGGTGTACCAAGGCGGGTAATTGCGGAAAAAGCGCAGAAGTAGCGGCACTTCAGGATTTGCTTATTTATGAACTAAAGGGAATAGGTTTCTTTGGCAAGATGTTAATCCAAAAAGGAGTAAAAATTGATCCCGAAATGCATAAATTTATGATGGATGCATCCTTTTCCACTCTCACAAACGTAAATTTTGACCCAGAAAGATTTATCGAATATCTCAAAAGGGCTGCAAGCATCAAAGAAACTTTGATGTCAACCTTGGGCGAAGTATCAGACAGCACTCCAGAGGAGGCATTGTACAAACTCCCTAAGACAAAGGAAGAGATGCTCAAGGATGCAGAAAAGGCAGGCATAATGTATGACCAGAGTTTAGATGCTGACATCCGTTCTTTACGGGAGATGCTGATCTACAGCATGAAGGGTATGGGTGCCTATGGGCATCATGCTCATATATTAGGTTTCCAGGATGACACCGTCAATAACTTCTTTTATAAGGGCTTTGCCGCTACAATCGATGCCAGCCTGACTGTTGATGACTTGTTCAATCTAATTATGGAATTTGGCAAGGTAAACTTAGCTTGCATGGAGCTGCTTGATAAAGCCAATACCGGTTCCTACGGAAACCCTAGGCCTACTGAAGTTCTTATTACAAGGAAAAAAGGACCCTTTATCGTTGTATCCGGGCATGATTTAAAAGATTTGAAGGAACTGCTTGAACAAACGGAAGGTAAAGGCATTAACATCTACACCCACGGGGAAATGCTGCCGGCTCATGGATACCCGGAGCTTAAAAGGCACAAGCATTTAGTCGGAAATTTCGGGGGGGCATGGCAGGATCAACAGAAAGAATTTGACAGCATACCTGGCTGCATTCTTATGACAACGAACTGTCTGCAAAAGCCAAGAGAATCATATGCTGACAGGCTGTTTACCACAAGTATTGTCGGGTTCCCTGAAGTAACTGATATCAGAGAAGACAATGGTAAAAAAGATTTTACCCTCGTCATAAACAGAGCTTTGCAGCTTGGAGGTTTTCCTGAGAATGAACCCGAAAAGAAAATACTTGTTGGTTTCGGCCATCATGCAACCTTGAGTTATGCCGACAAAATCATCAATGCTGTAAAGACCGGTGCAGTAAAACACTTCTTCCTGATTGGAGGTTGTGACGGGGCCAGACCCGGAAGAAATTACTATACAGAATTGGCAGAAAAGACTCCAAAGGATTCCGTTATTCTCACCCTCGCCTGTGGGAAATACCGCTTCAACAAGAAGGATTTCGGGACAATTGGGGAACTTCCCAGGTTGCTTGATGTAGGGCAATGCAATGACTCATACTCTGCAATTAAAATTGCCCTTGCCCTGGCGGGCGCGTTTAATTGCGATGTCAACGATCTGCCGCTAACACTGGTGTTGTCCTGGTATGAACAAAAAGCTGTGGGAATTCTGATTACGCTGCTCTCACTGGGTATCAAAGGGATCTATCTTGGTCCTTCATTACCGGCTTTCATTTCACCCAATGTACTCCAAATCTTAATCGATAAATTTAACATAAAACCGATTTCTAACCCGGATTCAGATTTGCAGAATATTCTAGGCTAAGACGGCAAGATATTATTGCCTCCCACATTCTCTCAAACTCTGATTTTTTGGTAAAAGACACTCAAAAGGCGCAAACCCACTTCAAACGGCTGGGTTTGCGCCTACGTTATTTTTACGCTGCCTTCGTACATGTCTTTTTTGTTTGCCCGCCAGCGCAGCAACTTCTTATTCGTAACGCAGAGCTTCAATGGGATCCAAGCGGGCCGCCTTGTTGGCCGGGTAAATACCGAAGAAAACTCCCACGCCGGCGGAAAACAGTACTGCAATCGCTATAGCAGTCCAGGAAATCAACGGCGGCCAGTTGAGCAGGTAGGAAGCAACAAAAGCACCCCCGATGCCAACCACTATACCGCAAGCGCCGCCGATCAGGCTGAGCACCACGGCCTCGAGCAAAAACTGCAGCAGGATATCCTTATGCCGGGCGCCCAGGGCCTTGCGGATGCCTATTTCCCTTGTGCGTTCCGTGACCGAAACCAGCATTATATTCATTATCCCTATGCCGCCCACAAACAGGGATATAGCGGCTACCGCCCCGATAATATAGGTGAGGATATCCGCCACCTTCTTTGCCGCGCTCACCAATTGCTCCACATTAAAAGCCTCATAACGGTCCTGTGTCCCATGCCGCCTGTTCAGGATCTCCTTGGTGGACGCAATCGCGCTGTCAACCAAATCCCTGCTGGCGGCTGTCCCTTCCAACTGGTCCACTCTGTTCGTCCCGAACATCACTGACCAGGCGGACCAGGGCACATACATGTAAGCCCTTTCCGGTCCCGTATCAAACTGGGCAAAGGCGGATTTTTCCTTTTCAATTACTCCTATCACCATCAAGGGCGTATTGCGCACAATAACCTGTTTACCGATAGGGTCTACTCCCCGGAACAGTTTATCGGCCAGGTTCTCATCAATTACTGTCACCCTGCGCTGGGCTGTCAGGTCCTCTTCGGAAAAGAACCTGCCCGTTTTTATAGTGCGGTTGCGCACTACGGCAAAGGACGGGGTCGTCCCCACCACCACCGCCTGGGCCTCGCGTTCTTGCGCCGTTGCTGTGGCATATTCCACGCTTGCCGGTACTATGTCCTTTACCGAAGTCAGGGCGTCCTTGACCGCCTTGGCATCCTGCAGGGTAAGCCGCTCGTTGGGCGGAATCGTATCCGTACCCACACTGCGCACATAAACCACAAACAGGTTGACCCCGCTTTGTTCCATTTCCCGGGTAATGGCCGCTCTGCCGCCCTGGCCAATGGCCACTACTGCAATCACCGCGGCAATCCCGATGACTATTCCCAGCATGGTCAGGAATGCCCGCAGTTTGTTAGCCCAGATTCCTTCCGCAGCAACCCGGACGCTTTCCAGCCAATTCACTTACTCCACCTTAACCTTCATGCCCTCGCTGAGGTCGTTGGACGGGTTGAGCACGACCAAATCGCCTGCCTCCAGCCCCGAGGTTACTTCCATGTTAATATCCCCCACAATGCCTGTCACCACTTTGGCTTTGTGCAGGAATCCGTTTTTCACCGCGTAAACATATTTGTCACTGTCCGCAGTAATCACAGCTTCCAAGGGGACCTGCAGGACGTTATCCTTCACTGCCGTGACCACCGTCAGGTTGACCGAATATCCAGGTTTAAGAGCTGGGTCGCTCTGGTCAACGCTGAATTTCACCTGTACTGTAGTCTGACTGCCCTGTGCTGTGGGTTGGGTTTCGGCCATGGGCGCAACGGACGTGACCTTGCCGCTGAACTGTTTGTCAGCCAGAGTGGCGCCCGCAATTTTAACAGTCTGGCCTGGGGCCAGTTTGGAGGCATCAACCTGGTTGATATCCGCTTCAACAATCAGGTGGCTCAAGTCACCGACAACGATCGGAA
>JAJYNB010000389.1 GCA_021786555.1 Bacillota bacterium
TCTGCCCTGCATCCTCCATTTGTTTGGCTAGGTCCAGGAGCGAACCCATGGCCTTGAACAAATCGTTAAAGCCCGACATCTTCTTACCCCGCTATCTTCCGCCCGTTTCGCTACGCTTGATAGCGTGCTCCACCGCCGCCATATTCGTTTCCAGATGCCTTACCCGCTGTTCAATTTGAGAGATGCGCTTGCGCAGAACCTCTTTTTCCCGTTCCAGGCGTTCCTTCTCTTTCAGCATGAGGTGCATCTCGAAATAACTGGGCTCCTTGATGGCTCTGGTATGGGGCAGGTAAATATCTCTGGTGGTGATGAGTTGCGACATCTCAACCAATCCTTCCCTGTTAGCAGACCAAATTCATCAGATCCTCTACGGTCTTTCTCAGTTTGGTTTTTTCCGCCTGGGACTCCAGTCTGCCCGACTCGGACATCAGTACATCAAAACAGATTTCCCGGAACATGGGGTCTTCATTGGACACTTTGACCTTGCACTGCTTGCATACACGGGCAATCATGATCGTGGCCCGAAGGGAAGGGGCAAATTGTGCACTGGCCACAAAACGCAAGTCCCTCACCACATTTACAATGCGCTCTACATCGGCCTTGGGAAGCCCCGACTTGACACAGGCAATCATTATTTCCGTCTCCCGGTCATAATGGCTGAGGTCGATAGTAATCATCCTGTCCCGCAAGGCATCCTGAAACTTGTGTACCCCGGCATACTCTTCCGGATTGCTGGTAAAAATGGCAGAGAACTCCGGGTGCACCTGTAAAATTTGTTCCCCTTTTTGGAACTGGGAAAGGTCAAGGATTTTCTCCTCCAGTACTGACAGCAGAGCATTGTTAGCTTCGGGACGGGAACGGGTAAACTCGTCGTACACCATGATGGCGCCAATCCGGCACGCCCGGGTCAGCCTGCCGTCATACCACACCGAGTCAACCGACTCCTCGCCCTTCCAGACAGAGTGGATATAATTGTCAACTACCTTTTTGCGCTTGAGCCCGAAATTGCCTCCTATCAGGTCACTGTTGGTAAACTCATCGTTGCCGTGGATTAGGATTACCGGCCTGTCGAGCTGTTGAGCCGTGTGCAAAGCCAGTGTGGTTTTTCCCGTCCCGGCCGGACCAGAAAAGTGAACCGGGAACCCGGCCCTCAGGTAACTCAGGGCCTTATTGACAATCTTCTTGATACACTGGGTTTCTACGAACTTGGCGTCACTGCGCAGGATGTCTGTCATAGGCCAACTACCCACCTTATCTAAATCTAATCCTGGATCTGCACGTCAATTTGTGCCCTTTCTCTCAGCCCTTTGCGCTGGTACCCTATTATTTCGCCGTTTTCGTGCACTTCGACCTGGTACGTGGCCAAGATGTCGTCCTGGCCCCTTTTTCTCATATACTCCGACTCCTCAATAGTTTCTACCTCCACCCACCAGCCGTTTTCCATCCTGGTCACGCCGATGACATTGGCGGGTTTATGCAAAGTCGTTTGAAAGAATTGGCTCACCAGTTCAACCAGTTTCACGATGCCCATTGCCTTCCCTCCCCCTGGATTTCTCACCAAAAGTAGCACTCCCTTTGAAATTCTATGTACGCCACCCTGCGAAGGTGCCGGAATACTATTTCACCCCAAATACCTAACCTGCTAAAAAGACCGCCTTCCACCAAAATCCCAACCCGGACTCCTGACTACTGACTTCTGACTCCTGACTCCTGCTAAAAAGGGTAGTCGAGACACGGCCGCTGCCATGTCTCGACCATAGGCCCATGCCTGCTGAAACCTAGAAAACCGGATCGCCTTTCAACAAACCAACAGCTCCGGCATACTTGAGCCAGGTGTTGACAGAGGCGATAACCACCCTGGCCTCCACTGCCAGCAGTTCGATCCCTACCAGGGACACCCTGACAAATGCGTCGATGACAATACCCTTGTCTAAGATGCGGTCGATAACTTCCGCTAGGCTGGACGCATCAATGTCTTTGTTAATGGCCATTTTACAACCTCCCTCTTTTTCTAGGTATTTCCGAGCTCTCCCCTGTCGGACAGAGCATTGGAAACAGCTGGTTTTGGATTTTGTCCAGATACTTCGCCTGTCTACCATATTATATTTAGGCTTCAGGAATAAAGGTTCCAACAGTCCTGACTTAATTTGTCTTTTGCCACGGTTAATAGCACAATCTAATGAATTATATGTCAGGGGCTTTCTCCATGCTAACAGGTACTCTTTTCCATTTTACGACAAAAACCGGGAAAGGGTCTTTACCCCTTCCCGGTTCCGGCATAGGAATGCTCACCAAGGCTGCTGAAGAACTAGAAGTCACATTCCATTTTGGTCAAACCCACCGCATAAGCGTATCTGAGCCAGGAGTGAACAGAAGCGATAACCACCCTGGCCTCCACAGCCAGCAACTCGATTCCCAGCAAAGCTACCCTGACATAGGCGTCAATGACAACACCTTTTTCCAGGATACGGTCGACAACCTCGGCCAGGCTCGACGCATCGATATCTTTCTGAATGGCCATTTTACACCCCCCTTTCTTACCTTTCTTGAGCCGGACTGGCCCAGCTCACCCATGTCTACCCCATTATATTTTGGCAGAGTGGACAAAGGTTCCAGCTTGTCTGCCTTATTTACAGGTGGAGTTTGCCAACCCCCTTTCTCCGCCAAAACGACTTCTGCCGCCGGATGCCGGGCCTTACTATCTGGCAGCTTGTCTAAAATATTATATTCTTCTGGGTCGGACAAGGTTACTGCCAGCTTGCTTCATCACAGAATTCCCGGCCTCTTGGCCGAATTAAAAAGGCCGGGAACCGACTTGCGTCTGTTTGTTTCCCGGCCTTTTGGCGTCTTACACTCTTTGATTATTCGGCTTTAGAGATCAGCGCATGACTGGTTAAGTTCAACTCCCCCCCCAGATGCAGGGGGAAATGTCCCTGGGCTACAAGTTCGTTATAGGCCCCGACCCCATGTTCGCTGATGTCCATCCCTTCTGTCTCCTCGGCAACGCTTACTCTAATTCCCACAGTCTTTTTCAGGATGCTGAATACGGTGAAGGAGCCTGCAAAAGCCCAGACCGAGACCACCGTCAATCCCAGCAGTTGAATCAGCAGCTGCCTGATTCCACCGCCAAACAGCAGGCCGCCTTTTTCCGCAAACAGGCCCACTGCGATGGTGCCGAAACTGCCGCACACCCCGTGTACCGCAATGGCCCCCACCGGATCGTCCGCTTTCACCCGGTCAAAAAATTCCACACCCAAAACAACCAGCACACCCGCACAAGCGCCGATAATAACCGCACTGCCCGGGCCCACATAGGCCGCGCCTGCTGTAATGGCCACCAGGCCAGCCAGGGCGCCGTTAATGATCATGCTGGGATCCGGTTTGCCATAACGCCACAGGGTGAACAAGGTACCCATGGTGCCGCCGGCCGCCGCAGCTAGGTTGGTGGTAACCGCAATCCGGGCAATGTTTAAATCAAGACCGCTTAGGGCGCTGCCGGGGTTGAACCCAAACCAGCCCACCCAGAGGATAAAGGCGCCCAGCGCTGCAAGGGGGATATTGTGACCCGGCATAACGTTGGCTGACCCGTCCTTGTTATATTTTCCTGTGCGGGGGCCCAACACCAGAACCGCCGCCAGGGAAGCCCAGCCGCCTGCCGCGTGCACCACGGCTGACCCGGCAAAATCAAGCATACCCAGCCTGTTTAACCAGCCGCCCTGGCCCCAGACCCAGTGCCCGGCTACCGGATAGATTACGGCTGTAGCCAAAAAGCTGAACACGATATAAGGGCCAAACTTCATTCTCTCAGCCACGGCCCCCGAGACTATGGTGGCTACCGCCACCGCAAAGGCTGCCTGGAACAGCCAGAAAGCATAGGGCGCTACCCGGGTGGCCAAAGGGGCAATCCCCGTTCCGTTAAACAGAAAGCCGGAACTTCCGAACAAGCCCATGCGGTCGGCGCCGTACATCAGGGCGAATCCGACCGCCCAGTATCCGATCAGGCCCACAGTACAGTCCATAAACACTTTCATGATGATGTTAATGCTGTTTTTGCTGCGGATAAAGCCAGCCTCCAGCGCGGCGAAACCCGCTTCCATAAACCAAACCAAGGCAGCCGCCATTAGAACCCACACTGTGTCCAATCCTGCGGCAAGGTTTTGCAGGGTCACTCCCATTGTCCTTTCCCCCTCAA
>JAJYNB010000226.1 GCA_021786555.1 Bacillota bacterium
GCTGCTCTTCCTGCTGCTGCAATATACTCAAGGCCCAGCGGAACTGCCCAAACCGCAGCAAGGTCTGAGCCAAGAGAACAACCTCCAACGCATTTAGCTGATAGGTCCAAAGGCTGAGAGCAATTTTGGCCAAACCAATTTTGTTTGCGTAAAGCATTTGGCGGAGAATGTGCAGGATTGACTGAAAGTCCTCCCGCTTCAGCCCCTTGTGTTCCTCCTCTGACTGAGTAAGTGTGTTGTGGTACATCACGTAAACCCTCGCCAGGGAACCTCTGAGCAGGGTGAGGTACCTGGCTGCACCGGCCCAGTCACTCTTTACCCAGCAACAGATGCATAGTTGGGCTGCTGCTGCTTCCATATCAGCGGCATCGGTCGCGGTCTTTAGCATCTTTTCCAGCCGGGACTTGCAGGCTTTTATCTGTCTTTGGGAAAACTCAACCAGGGCCAGCACATAATCATGGTAAACTCCCAAATTTCCTACGTCGTTCAGTACTTTCCTGGCAGCCGCGGCTTCACCCACCTCAAGCAAAGCCTGGACCAGGTGTTGCCAATACTCACGGGGTATTTTACACACCTTGTCAATTTCGGAATAAAATTTCTCCGAGCCTTTCCTTCTGACGGCAGCTACCGTCAACTTTAGCAGAGGCGAGATATCCTCCTGATAGTAGGATTGAGCCTGTGCCAACCAGTAGACTGCTTTGTCATAATCACCGCACCGACTGAAGATGTCACCGATTGCGGCAGCGGGTAGTCGGTTCCCCACCCCCACAGCCGTGCAGAAATCGACCGGACTTTCTCCCATCTCCAGACAGAGCCGGAACAGATTGATCGCCTCTACCCAGTCGCCCATTTGATAGCAAATTCTTGCTTGCAAATATACCAAGTCCGTATATGCGGGAAAGTGCTGCCTGCCCCAGCCCGTCACATCCATTGCCTGTTCATAATCTCCTAAACTCATCAGGGCTAGAGAGTAAGCACGAACCAGCTCGGTTACTAGTCCTCTTCCCATCCTGTCAACGTCGTTAAAAAGCTTGGCAAATTCTGAGCAGGCCTGCTCAAATCTGCCCTGCCTGAAGCGTTCCATGGCCAGATTATACCGGGCAAACTGGTTATCCGGTTCCTTCTCCACCTGCTTTTCCAAAATAGCGGTATTGCGGCTTGTCCTATCCTTTTCCCCGGGCGAAAAGTATCCGTAGTGAATGATGGACATTGGGGCCACCGCTATTTTAACACTGTCTTGATACACTAATTGTTCATGCAGCGCCCCGCTATATCCCTTTACTGCATTCTTTTTAAACAGACGGGGCTGCGGGTGGGTGGTTTCGCGCTGGAACAGTGGGCTGCCGGCACAGTTGATTATCCGGCAGATATAGATGTCAAAACCCAATCCTAACAGTTCACCCTTATCAACCTCCTGCCAGCGCAACTCATCATCAGCATCAAGAACCAGTAGCCAATCATACCTGGCTTGAGCCAGGGCAAAGTTGCGGGCCAAGCTGAAGTCATCCTGCCAGGTTAAGCAGAAGATCCTCGCCCCAAATTCCCGGGCTATGCTCACAGTGCTATCGGTGGAACCGGTATCAACAACAACCATTTCGTCCACGAATCCTTGGGCGCTGGCTAAACAGCGCCGCAAGTTATTTTCCTCGTTCCTGACTATCATGCAAAGACTTATTTTTTTCAAGTTGGAACCCATTTCTGTCATTTTACTAGCCATCGAAGATGCTCACCTCTTTACCCAGCCGGTCCAACAGTCCTTTCACTTGGACGCTGTCGTACTGTTCCATTGCCCTTTCCAGCCAGCCGATAGCCGCCTTCCACAGGATAGATGCGGTTTGCAGGCACTCTTCCCGGGAAGCAAAATTGCCAGTAGTGCCTTGCTCCACCCAACTCAGCACATGGTGCACCGGTCCCGGTTCAGATACACAATCAATTTCCTGTCGGGCCTCAGTCCACTGGGCTAACATGATGTGGCAGAATCCCTTCAAGAGGTGCAACTCCTCATTGAGCTCGGCAAGATTCAGTTCGGCTAGATAGTCCAATCCCTCCTGGAATAAACCGGCGCTCAACAGCAGACTTACGACTACAGAGGGCGTCCTTCCAGCATGCTTTGTTAGAGCTGTTTCCACTGCCTCTACCAATTCCTTTGCCGCGAGGCAGCCCTTCAACGCTCCCAGCATCTCTGCCAGAATACCGGCATGGCCAGCCTCGGCCGCGAAAGCCTTTAGGTAATAGTCCTTGGCAAGAGCAACCCTGCCCAGAGCCAGGTAGCACTGGGCCAGTGCCAGCATCGCCCGGAAGCCCTGGTAACTTTCTTCCTTCATCTGCTGGTTGTCTTCATCTGCCATTACCATGCACTGCTGCAACAACCCCACAGCAGCTGCATGCTTACCAGCCTCCTTCAAGGCCAAGCCGTGGAGATAGCACAGGTCCGGGTAATCCGGGTAAAGCAATCTACCCTGTTGACAGACTTTAATGCCCTGTTCAGGTTGGCCCAACTGCAGGTAGCAAGTCACTATAGCTTTAAACAGTTTTGGCCCCCACACAATAGCTGGAGGCAAGTTTATCATGGCCCGCTCAAGACAGCGGACCCCGTCCTGCCAGCGTTCTTGACGCATATACTCCAGGCCAAGGTTGAACCACGAGAAATTATCGCTCTCGCCCTGAATTTCCTTTTCCAGAATGGCAGTGTTTCTTGCCCCTTTTTTCTTTCTCCTGACTGCCTGGTCCAGATAACCGTAATGCAGGCAGGCTACCCCAGGACAGTCAGCAATTTTGTCCGTCGGCACCCCCAGTAACTGCTCGTGGATAGGTCTTACAAAGCGGTATGCGCTCCTATTGCGAAACAACTTTAGAAACTGGTAGGTTTCGCGGTTTGAGCCAATATCCTTCCCTAGATAATTCACCATGGTAATGCGCAGCCCTTCCAACTCAGCGTTCCGGAGCAGAGGGCGCAACAATTCCGCAGCTCCAGCCGACAATTCCTCATCAGCATCAAGCCAGAGAATCCAACGGCCTGTAGCTTTTTCCAGTGAGAAATTGCGGGCCGCGCTGAAATTGTCAACCCAGACAAAATCATAGACCTTGGCACAGAACTTTCGTGCTATTGATGCAGTGTCATCAGTGGAGCCTGTATCGACCACGATGATTTCATCAACCAAATCCTTCACACTTAATAAGCAACGAGGCAAGTCATCTGCCTCGTTTTTGACGATCATGCACAAACTGACCAGAGGTTTTTTCATAACGCAACCTCAATTCAGTAAAGTTTGACAATCGTTTAGCAACTTTTCGTACGCCTGAAAGATTCCGGATTCCGGCCAGGCCTGTCTGCCTAAAACCAGGGCATTGCGCGCTTGCTGCAAAAAAGTCTTGGCTAGAGCATTGTAATCCTCAGCGGCAAAACCAGACGTTTCCATCACTTTTCCGGCCTTAGCTTCAAGGCCTTGATACCAGTAGCTGGCAACCGCCAGCGACCTGGCCTGTCTATAGTACCTGCTGCCGGGAGGAATCTGCTCAATTTCCTGCAAGCAGGCATCCCACTCCAGGAACCTGCTGTAAACCAACGCCCTGACGTAGTGTTCACGCTCTGATTTGTGCCCGTATTCTCCAGCTCTGTCCAGGAAACGGCAGGCCAGGTCTTTCTGGCCTAAGTTGGCTAGAATTTCAGCGATTACCAGAGCCTGCTCATAGTCCCGGCCAAACTCCGCAGTCACCTCTTCTAAAGCAGCGCTTTCCCCCTGCAGGCAGACTGCTGCCAGCAGACTTGCCAACACGTCCGGGGCATCAGGGTTAAGCTTTAAGCTCTGGCGGTAGTGCTCTATGGCCGGCGAGAATTTGCCCATGGCTTCATGGGCTTTTCCCAGACCATAATGGGCTTTGTAGCTGCATACTCCTACATCGTGTGAGTATTCCACCGGCACCAACCCTTCCAGAGCCAGACATTGATGAAAGCAGCCCACTGCTTCGGGGTGACGGCTTAAGCCTGTGTACATAATTCCCTTCAAATAGATGAGATCGGCATAGTCAGGGTGGAACTTTATGGCATCCTCCGCCGCCACCAGTCCGTCTTGGTGCCTGCCAAGATTTGCCAGAGTAAGCAAGTAGGCCCGGCGCAAGGCGCTCCCCCAAATCAAATTAGGGTCAAGACCTTTCAGCGCATTTTCAAAGCATTCCGCTGCTTTTCCC